>CAZGYL010000561.1:0-3982 GCA_964529985.1 uncultured Planctomycetia bacterium
CGGTTCCAGGCACCGGGATCGTGCTTAACGATACTCTTGACGATTTCGCCCTTTCTCTTTCGAGCGTAAACGCTTTCGGGCTGCGGCAGGGACAGGAAAACCTGCTTCGCCCGGCGGCGCGGCCTCTGAGCAGCATGACCCCGGTTATTGTTTTCGGTGAGAACGGTTTGCGCTTGGTGGCCGGGGCCTCCGGCGGGCCGAAGATCATAAGCTCGGTTCTGCACGTTGTGGTCCGGGTGCTTTGGGACGGTATGAGCGTAGGAGAAGCGGTCAGACGGCCGCGCTGGCACCACCAGTGGGTTCCGGACGTTCTGTTCATCGAACCGGAAGCACCGGCTGAAATCCTGAGGGAGTTCCTGCGGCGCGGCCATGTGCTGCGGGCTTACAGCGGGGCCGAAGCAGGCTGCGTGCAGGCCGTAGAACGGCGGGGGACGTTGCTCAGGGGTGTGGCTGATCCGCGGAAAAACGCTCTTTGAAGGCTCCGGGGCCGGGCGCGCTTCCCGGAAGCCGGTCTGAGGCTGTACAATAGACGGAGCTGCCGGTATCCCTGCGTGCTTGGCGGAAGGACGCGGGATCATGGCCCTTTTGCGAACCGGAAATGAAGCATGGAGGAGTAGGAATGGCCGAGCGAAATTCCTCCGGGCAAAGGTGTACTCTGCGCTTGGAGGCACCCGGATTGTTGTTTCGAACTCTTGCTCTGTCCTTGGGGGTCGCCTTTATGGTTGCGGTGCCGCCCCTCGGCGCCCAGGAGTATCTGATAGGTCCGGACAGTATTTGGCTTGTTACCAAAGGCACGCGCGCGCAACCTCCAAGCTGGAAGGACATCGACTTCAAAACCACTGCAGCCTGGTTCGAAGGGCTCGCTCCGATCGGATATGGAGAGCCCGGGATCCGAACCGAGCTTGATGACATGCGGCAGCAGGGGGGCAACCCGGGATACGTTTCGATTTTTCTGCGCGCTGAATTCGCCGTCCAGGATCCGTTCCCAATTCAGAAGATGGTCCTCCATGTGGTTTACGATGACGGCTTCGTGGCCTACTTGAACGGAGTCCCGATCGCCTACAGGAACATGCCCAGCGGCAACAATCCTCCTTACAACCTTACGGCGAGCAGCGCGATCGAGAAGTCCGATCCTCAAGCGAACCTCGATCTCAATATCACGGCGCGCAAGAATTTGCTTGTGCCCGGGAAGAACGTGCTTGCCGTGCAGGTTCACAACGCCAGTCTCACAAGTTCCGATCTATGGTGGGAAGCCACATTGGAAGTGGAATTCATCCCGAATCCTTTTGTGTGCGTTGAAAACGTGGCTTGCGAGGATTTGGGCGACGGGGCGGTCTCTTTCACATGGACGCTTCCCGGCAGCGGCGTGGACCAGATCGTGGTACGTGAAGAAGGCAATGACGAGCCGGTGCTTACGGTTGAAGGCTCGCAGCCGGGCGGGATACTGCGCGGAGTGACCGAGGGAGAGCACCTGTACCGTGTTTTTGCGCAGAAAGGCGGGCAGGAGTGTTACGGCGGCATTTGCATAGTCAGTGTAAGCCCTATTCAGTTTTTTATCCGCGGCGATGTAAACGATGACGGCAAACTGAACCTTGTGGATCCGATCTTTCTTGCGCACTACCTCTTTCAAGGAGGAGAAGAGCCGACCTGCGCCGACACCGGCGATCAAGATGACAACGGCGAGCTTAATGTAAGCGATGTCGTCTACTTGCTGCGTTACCTCTTTGACGGCGGACCTGAACCTGCTCCGCCCGGCCCTACGACCTGCGGGCCGGATCAGGAGCTCGATTCCCTACCCAAATGCCAGTATCAGAGCTGTCCAGGTGAAGAGCAGCAGCAGTAGGTTGCGGCGGAATCACGCACCGGTTTCAGGAGCCTTTTCCTTTCTGAGGATCGCCGAGCTTCTCCCTCAGGAGCTCCTGTACCAACACAGGCTGTGCGCTTCCGCGTGAAAGCCTCATTACCTGTCCCACCAAGAAACTGAAGGCTTTCTTGTACTTTTTGCCTCCTGACTGGTAATCGGCGACGGCTTTGGGGTTTTCAGCTATAGCCTGCTCGACATATCGCCTCAGTACCGAAGGATCACTTACCTGCCGCAGTCCCAGGCGATCGGCCACCTCTTGGGGCGGCTGGGGATTGTTGAGAAGCTCCTCAGCTATCTTCTGGGCGGAGGTTGCATTCACGGTGCCCTCTTCGACCATGGTCGCAAGGTCGGCCAAGTAGGCCGCAGGAATTCCCAGCCCGGCCACCGTGGTGCCTGCGTCGTGAGCGTGGCGCAGCCAGAATCCCAAGAAATGCTTTGCCAGTGTACGGCCGGCCTTTGTGAGGCGCAGAGCTTCTTCAAAAAGATCCGCTGTTCTTCGATCTTCGGTTATCGTGAGGGCATCCTCTTCGGAAATGCCCAGCAGGCGCGCCAACCGCCGCCGCCTTTCGAGCGGCAATTCGGGTATCTCGGCGCGCAGCTGGTCGATCAGCTCGGAGGAGATCTCGAGCGGCACCAGATCCGGGTCCGGAAAGTAGCGGTACTCGTGGGCGGCTTCTTTATGGCGCTGCGGAACGGTGCGCAGGCGGATATCGTCCCAACCCCGGTTCTGCTTTCCGAGTTTCTCGAATGTGTACTCGGGGTTTGTGAGGTATTCAGCGACTTGCCGCGAGAATTCATACCCTACGGCACCTTCAAGCGCCTTGAAGCTGTTCAGGTTCTTGACCTCGATTATGGGGGTGCGGGCGGTGCGGCCGCGGCAGGTGATCTCGCAGTTGATGTTGGGCTCAAAGCGCATGTGGCCTTTCTGCATGTCGGCTTCTGAAACGCCCAAGTGCCGTACGATCCGCTGGAGCTCCCGCGCCAGTGCTCCGGCTTCTTCAACCGAGGAGATGTCCGGCTCCGTTACTATCTCAAGAAGCGGCGTTCCGGTGCGGTTCAGATCCACAAGCGTGCAGCCCGGATCGTCGTGAATGTTCTTTCCGGCGTCTTCCTCAAGGTGCGCGCGGTTGATACGAATGCGTTTCGTTCCGCCGTCCGGAAGCGGAATATCGATCCAGCCTTCCGATCCGATCGGCATGTCGTACTGGCTTATCTGGTAGTTCTTCGGGAGATCCGGGTACCAGTAACTCTTGCGGTCCCATTTCGTTATCGGCGCTATGCGGCAGTTCAAAGCGAGCGCCGTCTTTATGGCGTAGCGCACGGCCTCCTCGTTGAGCACAGGCAGGGCTCCGGGCAGCCCGAGGCAAACCGGACAGGTGCGCTCGTTCGGCGGGGCTCCGAATTCAACTGCACAGGAGCAGAACAGTTTGCTCTTGGTATGCAGTTGGACGTGAATCTCCAAGCCGCAGATCAAGCGTGCTTCAATTCCCGGGGGCAGCGTCATGATCGTTCCTCCGCAATCGCCGGCACCCTGGTGTGCCAGTCGGTCTGCTTCTGGAAAGCGAATCCGGCTTGAAACAGGAGTTCCTCACTTAAAGGCGGCCCCAGGAGCTGGAAACCCACCGGAAGGCCCGAGACGAACCCGCCGGGTAAGGCCAAGGCCGGGATTCCGGCCAGGTTGGCGCTCACAGTGTAAATGTCGGAAAGATACATGGCGAGAGGATCGGTTATCTTTTCTCCCAGGCGGAAAGCAGGTGTAGGGCTTGTGGGAAGCAGAATCAGGTTGCACTTCTTGAAAGCTTCGTCGAAATCTTCCTTGATCAGCCTTCGCACTTTAAGCGCTTTGAGGTAGTAGGCATCATAATAACCGCTTGAAAGCGCATGAGTGCCGATCATGATCCTGCGCTTCACTTCGGGCCCGAAGCCTTCCTGGCGGCTCTTGCTGTAAAGGAAAACCGTCGGGTTTTCACCGCGCGGCTCTTTTTCCGAAGTACGATGGCCGTAATGAACGCCGTCGTAGCGCGCGAGATTGCTCGAAGCTTCGGCGGGCGCAACTATGTAGTAGCAGGCGATCGAGTACGAGATAAGCGGGAGCTCGATGTCAACAACCCGTACGCC
>CAZGYL010000562.1:0-3963 GCA_964529985.1 uncultured Planctomycetia bacterium
AAATGCTCTGGCCAGAGGTGACTCCCCGGCAGGGGAGGGACTTCGAATGTGCCGTCGTCTTCGGTATAGAAGCGTCCGGTCACCGGCTCCTCTTCATCGCCGCTCTTGCCGAAAATCTGAGCCACCACACCTCCCAGAGGAACATCTTCGAACTTAAGCGCGTAAGCTCCTCCTGCATGAAGTTCATACCCCGGCTTGGGTTGAATTCCGTCCGTTCCGGGGTCGAGATCGAAGGTGGAGAGTTGGACGACTTTTCGTACCAACAGTCGTCCGCTGAAACAAGCTCCGTCGGCTGCGCAGCGAGCCGGCTTGACCTCCACATAGTTTCGGCGTTCTTGAGGATGCTCCCAGGTAAGTATACGCTCGAAGAGAAGGTCCTTGTCCGAGGCGAAAAGGGCTTGGAAATAATAGCGGCCGGGAAGATCCAAAACGGTTCGCTTCAAAACCGCTTGTCCGGCGCCATCAAGCATGACCGGAACGGGCTTGCCGGCATTGTCTACTTCCCCGAAGACGTAGTACTCGCTGTTGAGATCAAGTTCTGTCCCGTCGTACTCGCCGCCCTCAAGGGGTTCCCGGCTGTAGAAAACCACGGCGTACGTGTTGGGTGCACCTTCAAGAACCACCGTCAACTCTTCACCCAGAGTGATCGAAACGGGACGCGGGTGCGGCTTCATATCGAGAATCCGCGGCCTTCTGGCTGCATAGGTCATGCTTGCCGTTGCTTGCAAGCCTTCCTCGTCGGTGACCACCGCGGTTATCGTATGGGGATTGGGATCCGAGAAGTGGTACGCGAAAACGGCGCCGCTTCCGAATGTATCGCCGTCGACTACAACCGGTTCTCCGTCCACCGACCATTCTATCGAGGCGATATTGTGATCAGGGTCGTCGCCTGTGAATGTGAACGTCACATCACACGGCGCGTAGCGGGTTCCCGAAGGAGGGTCGGCGGTGAAGGAACAGGTCGGCGGGCGGTTGGCCGGAGGATCGACTTGGATCGAGACCGAGGGCGATAAGGTCGAGACCCCGTAGGACTGGGCCACGATGAGAAACGCTTCCCACGTTCCCGAAAGAGTATATTCGTGAACGGGATTCTCCTCTTCAGAGGTTGCTCCGTCGCCGAAACTCCAGAAGTATGATATTTCGCCGTCTCCGGCGGTAAGCACATTGGGCTTGAAATCGACTGTAAGAGGAACGCGACCGGAGGTAGGAGTCGCGGTTATTGTTACCGCATAGCGAATATATGGAGGAACCTTGATGTACATTCCTCCGCCGTAGGCACCCAGATCGCAGCGCGGTTTGCCCTGGTGGTAAGGATACTGGTCGAGGTAGATCTCGTGGGGGTGCCCCATATCGATACACCGGCTGTCCAGCTTGGGTTCGAGCCGGTAGTCGGCTTGCTGGGGATCGCGGAAACCGGGCCACAGATTCCTGTAGTTTCCCTCAGGAGGTTTGTCCATATCACCGCACCGGAAGAAATTGTTGTATTCGACGATCGCCGAAGCCTTGCGCTCCTGCCAATCGAAAGCTCTCGCCCAGTAGAAGAAAATGTTGTTGCGGATCAACGGGGCACTTTTCTGCTCCAGGACCAGAGCCCGGCCTCCTTCAAGCCCGGGACCGTGAAGAACACAATTGACGATGACCGAGTCCACCGGAGTCTCGGTGGAAGAAACGATTCGTATGCCTGTGGTAAAGCTTTTGATAACGCAATGCGTGACCGTCACCGCGCCTTTGGAAATCAGAATCACCGGTTGCTGCGTGTTGGGGGGAGACATGAGGAACATGCCGTCGAGATGAACTCCGAAGGTGCCGGCCACGGTAATCACCGCTTGAGCTTCGAACGGGCCCATGACCAAAACTTCGTGAGGCGCGGTCCCTTCAACCCTCAGCGGGTGTTTGATCACGATGGGTTTCTTCTCGGCATACTGTCCGGGCTCCACGTGTACGGTGTCTCCCGGCTTCGAGTCATCGATCGCCTCCACGATCGATTTGTAGGGTCCGGTGGGGGAAACGACCAGAACGGCGGCTTGCGCCCCGCGGCCGCCTCCGATCAAGGCAAGCAAGAGGAAAAGAGAACCCGTCGACAAGGTGAGGGTGCGCATGATCCACCTCCAGGAGCAAGGGCAGGGCTCGCGCTACACTCGGGCGGGTGATTTGACGGCGAAGGTCAATAGAATACCGGCCGGAAGGTGAAGTAAACACGCAGCCGGAACCGCCGGGCCTTAGTGCGCGAAACGCCGCAACATGGGATTATAGGACCCTGACCGCAACCGGACACATTATTGCTGATCGGCCGGGCCGTGTCAAGAGAGGCAGGTAACAAAGCCGGGGCCGCAGGCGAATTTCACTTCTTCATGAGACTTCGAATGCTCTTGCCTTTTGTAAGCCAGGCGAGGTTGAACCGCGCCACGGTGATCTTTTCGTAGGGCCCCTTCTTACCGCGTTCGAATAACAGGTAAATCGTTCCGTCCGGGGAGGCGGCCAGAGAAGAGTACGCACTCGGTCCTTCGTAGACACAGCGCTTGACCGGCCATGTTTTTGCACCGTCGAAGCTCGCCCACACAGTCATTCTGATACGCGAACCTCCTGGATTATCCGGCGTGCTGAAAAGAAGCACGTCCTTGCCGCCGGTCACCTCAAGCGGCAGGCGGACCAATCCGGCGTTGCAGCCGTAGCTGGGTTTCGTTCCATATTTGAAATAGAAGGGGAAACCGACTTCGAAGAGATATTCCGATACGTACCAGTCGGTCCACATATGCCCGCCGTCGTAGCTCCAGGCGATTCTGCGGCGGTTGTCAATCGCCATATGGCAACGCGAGTTGTAATAGATGTGCCCGTTGGAAAGTTCGGCCAACGTGCCTTCACCGGTTCCGCTCTGGACCGGTCCGCTGGTTTGCCAGGTTTTTCCTCCATCGTCGCTGTAAATCGCGGCATTGTGATTGTAAGGCCACCACTCCTGATCGTTGTTTCCCTTGGGCGGTTGAATCCGGACGGGCATGAGCAACCGTCCTTTGTACTTGCCGAACTGAAGAGTGATACCGGATTCCGAGCACGCGGTTTGTGCAGGAACCCCTTCGGGGGTCCCGTGACCAAGGGCGTCCGGCTTGATGGTTATTCTCTCCTTCTTCCAGGTCTTTCCGTGATCCCGGCTCCGCATGAGGTATCCGCGCGCGGAACAGACCAGCATCACATCCCCTGTGGTGGTATCGACGATGGGACTGCCGGATGCGTTCGGGTCCACGGTTTGGACCGGAGTCCAGCTCTTCCCGCCGTCTTCACTGCGGCGAAGCAGCCGGCCGCTCGCTGCGAACGCAAGCACTGTGCCGTCGGCCGCAACCGTGATATTCGGAATACGGACGGATTCAAAAAGATCCTGAAGCTCCAAGAAAGGCTGCTCCCTCGACCCGGTCTCTCCCGCTCCGACGGGAAGAGCTAAGCAGACAAGGCAAACAAGCGACCGTATGCAGGACATGTTTACGGCTCCTTTCCGTCTTCCGGTGGGGGAGCATCATACACGAAGCTTTTCGCTTGCGACAAGCCTTATTCGGCACGTTGATGTGAGAAACGCATGTTCCCGGTTTTTTTTGAGGTCACCCGGAGGCCCTCTTCCACGGTATCGGCTCCTCCCTATATACTGGTCCCTAGCCGAAAGGTTCTATGTAAGCGTGCATGATTCGTGGAATCCTTTCCTCGTTCGCCGTCAAGACTGCGAAAGACCAATGTCGTACGTAGGGTTTCGGCCGAGCGCGTCTCAGACAAGAGTCGCAAGCGTTCAGGTGAGCTCGGACTGCTCGGCTTCCGGCTGTCTCTTGAAATCCCCCCCTCCCGTCCCCCCTTTCTTGAGGAATGCGCGAGGAGGGAAGACGCGAGAAGGGCTATCCCGTCGATGCGTGTGCAGCGGTCAAGCGCCCGGAGTCTTACGCAGGTCCTCTAAGAGTCCGTCTTCTCGCGTCTTTTCTCCAAGCA
>CAZGYL010000563.1:0-3954 GCA_964529985.1 uncultured Planctomycetia bacterium
GAACCGCTTCGCGTTCTGAAGGTGACAGCTCGCCGTCCGCCAAGGCCGAGAGCCGCACTTGAACCTCTCTGCACCGCATAGCGCACCACCTCACAAAAGGCCTTTCTCCGCAAGACGGCGCCGGATTTCATTCCGGGCCCTGTGAATCACCGTCTTCACCGTCCCAATGGGCATATCCATTATCTCCGCGATATCCGCATAGCTGCGCTTTGCTTGGTGGAAAAGCAAGAGCGCCATACGCTTCTTCCGGCTCAGCCCGCTCAGGGCTTGATCGATCGACCGGCGCAGTTCCTCCACTCGCTTCTCGTGCTCGGCCTCCGAAGGACCCGCCCTCAGGTGAGCCCCGTCCTGGAGAAGCTGCAGGGAAAAACGCCGCCGCTTCAGAGCCGTACGCGCCAGATTGGTTGCGATCCGGAGCAGCCAGTTCTCAAACGGATAGCGCGTATCGAATCCGCCAAGCGCACGGTAGGCCCTTACAAAAACCTCCTGACAGAGGTCTTCAGCCTCATGGGCATCGCCCACAGCACGAAGGAGCAAGGCGTAGACCCGGCCTTGATAACGTTCAACAAGGGGCCTGAACGCGTTGCGGTCGCCCCTGCGTACCCGGCGGATCAGGCTCGCTTCTTCTGAGATTCGAGCGATGTTCTCCCTTGGTTCGTTCGTCCTCACAGCCATGCATTCTATGGTACCGCAAGTCGGGCCCTATGTTTCAGGGCGCAAGCTGAAGCCCCCGATTTTCGGAACCAAACACTCGGGGCCAAAGGCCGCCGGGGCCCTCGGCCGATTGACTTGCAAGGGCTGACCTTTGACCGAAAGGAGAGGCACGGTGGAAAGTTCCCAGAACCAGGCGGGAAGTGCAGAAGCCAGGGCGCCTCACGAGGAAAGGCCGCAGGCCTCAAGCCGGCCGGTCCGCTTTGTGGTGCTTCTGGCTCTCATTTCGCTTGCCGCCTGGCTGCTGCCCGCGTCATACATCCTGCACCCCCTTAAAGCCGAGGCCCGGACCGTTGAGCTCTGGGGCTTGGTGAGAGCCGGCCCGGGCGGCACCCCGCTTTCCGGCGCATATGTGCTCTCAGACAAGCAGCTTGTAGTTACAGACGACTACGGGTGTTTTCGGATTGAGGCGACGAAAGGAGCGGAGCTGGTGGTCGAGGCCCCGGGTTACGATCCCGTGCGCTGGGAAGTCCGAAGCAGCCGGCCCCAGATATTCCTTCTTTTTCCCTCCCGCTCCCCCCGGTAAACTGGGAAATTCTGCAGTTAAAACACGATCCACTTGCGTTGCAAAAACGCAGCAGGGTGCCCGCACCGGGGGGAAACCGGCGGGCACCCCGCGCGCACATACTCAAAAGCCTTCGGCAAACCGACACCAGTTGCCGGTTTAAATGTCGTAGTAAAGTGCGAACTCCCAAGGGTGCGGCCGTAACTCTATCTGCAGTACCTCATTTTCAAGCTTGTACTTGATCCAGGTGTCGATCACGTCCGCAGTGAAAACCTCACCCTTGAGAAGGAACTCGCGGTCGTTGTCCAAAGCCTTCAACGCCTCGCGCAGAGAACGCGGTGTCTGAGGGACCTTCTTCAACTCCTCGGGCGGCAGATCGTAAAGGTCTTTGTCAAACGGCTCACCGGGGTCGATCTTGTTCAGGATCCCGTCAAGTGCCGCCATTAGCATAGCCGCCATCGCCAGGTATGGATTACAGCTCGGATCAGGGCACCGGAACTCAATACGCTTGGTCTTCGGAGAAGTGTGGTACATGGGAATTCGGATCGCAGCGCTGCGGTTCCGGCTTGAGTATGCTAGATTCACCGGAGCTTCAAATCCCGGTACCAAACGCTTGTAGCTGTTTGTGGTCGGGTTGCTGAAGGCAAGAATCGCAGGTGCGTGCCGCAGCAGGCCTCCGATGGCGTAAAGCGCAGTCTGGGACAACCCAGCGTAACCGTCTCCTGCAAAAATAGGTGTGCCGCCCTTCCAAAGCGAGAAGTGGATATGCATGCCGGTGCCGTTGTCGTTGAAGAGCGGCTTCGGCATGAAGGTGACGGTTTTGCCGTGTTTTCGAGCTACGTTTTTGACCACATACTTGTACTTGAGAAGGTTGTCGGCCGTTGTGACAAGCGGTGCGAACCGCATGTCGATTTCCGCCTGTCCGCCGGTTGCAACTTCATGGTGCTGGCATTCGATCGGGACTCCGATCCGTTCCAGCGTGAGCATCATCTCGCTTCGAATGTCCTGGAAGCTGTCGGTGGGTGGGACGGGAAAGTACCCTTCCTTGTACCGCGGCTTGTAGCCCAAGTTTGGATTCTCCTGCCTGCCTGAGTTCCAGCGGCCTTCCACAGAGTCGATGTGATAATAGCCTTCGTGCTCGTTCTGATCGAAGCGAATGTCATCAAAGATGAAGAACTCAGCCTCGGGCCCGAAATACGCAGTGTCCCCGATCCCCGTGCTCTTGAGGTAGTTTTCAGCTTTTCTGGCTATGTTCCGCGGATCGCGGGTGTAATCTTCGCCGGTTACAGGATCGCAGATGTTGCAGATCAACACCAACGTCTTCGCCTCAAAGAACGGATCTACGAACGCTGTCTCAGGGACCGGCTTAACCAGCATGTCGGACTCGTTTATCGCCTGCCAGCCGCGGATACTCGAGCCGTCGAATCCGATTCCGTGATCAAAGGCATCCTGGTCAAGCAGCCGTGCAGGTATGGAAAAATGCTGCCATAGGCCGGGAAAGTCCATGAATCTCAAGTCCACAACCCGGACATTTTCCCGCTCAATGAAACTGATTACGTCTTGAGCTGTTTTGAAGTTCAGCATGTGCGCGCTCCTTCCTTAAACCAATAACCGTGAAACCGATCCTGCAGGGCTGATTAAAAGGAGCCTCTAAGCTCCCGTTTTGACTCCACCGGGAAGCCCGGGCGCACCGCTCCGCTCGAGCACGTTCTTCCGGCGCAGAAAGCCGCAGTAAAAGCAAGGGTTGTGCCGAATCCCGCGCTTTTTCGCGCAAAAACGTAACTCCTTTCAAAGTAAGAATTTAGGCAAAGAACCAGAAGCGGGACGTGAGGCACTGGATTGCAAGAGCATAGCCGAGGGGCGCCGGATCGCTACAAAAATGTCACTTCTTCTAAGGTTTCGTACGTTATTGTAGGGGTTCACTCGGGCAGAATTCGCTCAAAGGTCTCTGTCACAGCGGCTCGTATCTTCCCGAGCCTTTCCCTTAGGTCCTGCGCTCTCGCCTTATGGCCGAGGAGGCGCTTGGCTAAGGCCTGAAGTGCCTGATCAGAGCTCGGGAGCACGTG
Organism: uncultured Planctomycetia bacterium; assembly: GCA_964529985.1. Lineage (GTDB taxonomy): Bacteria > Planctomycetota > UBA8108 > UBA8890 > UBA8898 > CAZGYL01. The sequence continues at coordinate 3,283 of CAZGYL010000563.1, forward strand.
GGTCTGTCGGTCCTCCAGAATCTGCAAATAGTGTTCGACACGCCTGAGGAATTTGTAGTTTTCCCGCAACTGACAAGCCGTTTCCCGGTCAAGCAGGCCGCGCTTTTCAAGCTCCTCGACCCCTTTAAGCGTATTGCCTTCAAGAAGCCCCGGATCCTGCCACGCGTTTGCAAGCTGGAGTGCTTGAACCAAGAACTCGATATCCCTGATCCCGCCGCGGTCCTGCTTTACATCGAAGCCGGCGGGAAAAGAAGATCGAAGCTGCTCCTCGCGCTTCCTGCGCATGGCCCGCACCGCACGGCTCACTTCCCGCAGGTCCCGCTTGGCCGTCAGAAGCTCGCGCACTTCCCCCAAGAAGGCATGTCCCAACTCCAAGTTCCCTGCAACCGGTCTTGCTTTGAGAAGAGCCTGAATCTCCCAAAGGGACGCTTCGTTGCGGTAGTACGAAAGCAGGCCCTGCAAAGTCCTTACAAGGTGGCCCGCCCTGCCGTAAGCCCTCAGCCTGAGATCCACGCGATAGACGTATCCTTCAGGGGTGCGGTCCGAAAGGTCGGCCCGCAACCTTTCCATTGCCCGATCGAAAACCTGCCTGTAAACCGCAACTTCACTCTCCTCCCCGATCGGCCGGCAAAGCCCCACAAGGTCAACATCGCTGCTGTAGTTAAGCTCGCA
>CAZGYL010000564.1:0-3950 GCA_964529985.1 uncultured Planctomycetia bacterium
AAAGCCTTCCCTGACCCCTGTCTTCTCAACGATCTCAAGCGCCGCCTGCTTGTAGATCTCCTCAGTCACCGGATTCGCCAGGTCCGGGCCCCAAACCCGCGCTTTGCCCCCACCCGCACCGAAACAGTAGATCTTACCCCGGTCAGTGCTCACATAGAGCTTGCCCTCTGATACTGCAAGTCCGTAAGGTCTTCCCTCAACTTTCAGGGTCAATACCTTTTTGCCCGAACGTAGGTCAAAAACCCCGACTTTGCCCGGTGCGCCCAAAACAAGTGATTCACCCGCCCCAATGACAGAACAGACCTCACCCGAAAAATGCCCGCAGCGCCTTAAGGGTCGGGAAAACTCTTTCCTTGTTATCTTCGTGCCTTTCCTGTCAAACCCCGTCTTAAGCTTCCAGAGCGAAGCCCTGTTGTAAAGTGCAAATTCCTTGGAATTCACCGTGATAAAAGTGTCGGGGCCTACAACGCATTTTCCAACCCCTCGCCGAAGAAGAAGCCCGCTTTTACCGTCATAAAGATTTCCGGCATTAATGAAATAAGAGTCGAAAGCAACAACGTCACAGCCCCCGAAATGCCCGTATCTCTGGAGGTGGAAGTACTTCAGCTTGCCTTCTGCGCAGTCAAATGCAGCAGGTACGGCGCGGCCCGTTGGCACAAAAAGAAGTTCTTTTGTTGCAGCAAGATAACCCTGAGCGGAAACGCCGCTTTTCGCTTCAGCGCCTCCGTGGGGCTGAGGCATGTAGAGGGAGCCGGACTTATCGTTACGCCATTTCTCCTTTCCGCTTTCGGCATCAACAGCATATATAAAGATGCCTTCAGAAGGCCAAATGCCCGCAGCATAATAAACCGTTCCTTCCAGAAGGACCGGCCCTCCTCTTGCAGGCCAACGGGAGATCATGTGATCGTTCCCTAAGACCATGCTCATAGAAGGTGCACCGCGGTGTTTCCACACGAGCGCGCCGTCTTCGGCCCTCAAGCAATACAGGAATCCGTCATCGCTTGCAACATAAAACCGGCCTTCCCGGAAAACAGGGGCGAATCTGATAGGCGCCTCTGTTAGGAACGTCCACTTCGTTTTTCCCGTCCCGGCCTCAAGTGCGTAAACGGTGCAATCCGCTGAACTTCCGAAGAAAACAAGCCCCAAGGCTGAAATCACCTCAAAGGCCCAGTCAAAGGCCATGCGCGTGTCAGGTCCCCGCCATGCAGGATCAGGTTCAGAGGGTGAACTCCAGACCCAAAGAAGCGAAAGATCGCGGGGTAGCTCTTCAGGGGTATAACCGGACCTTTGCGCGTTGAATCTGTACGCAGGCCAGTCGGAACCGTAGGCCCTCAAAGGAAAGAAAAGGACGAAAAGGAAAACAAAGGCAAGAAACACCACACCCGTCCGCTTCCAAGATCCGGCCTTTGGGAGCATAACAATCAAAGCCTCCGACTGCAAAGCTCGCTCATTTCGCCCGCCACACTTCGATTCCGCTTAGATTCGCAGCCCCGCCAGTAGCTGTTATTACAATGCGGCCGTTTTCAACCCGCGTCAGCCAAGGCCCCAGCCGCCTCCATGTGCCGGCCGGTCCTGTTCTGTAGTAGCGCCTGACGACTCGGCCGTTCAGGCGAATCGTAAGCGTCTCGGGTTCGGTTTCCTCCCACACGTAGAGGTAAACTGCATAGCGGCCGTTCGGTACGCCTGTAAGTTCCGCACGTGCCTTTCGGCTCCACCTAAACGATCGGATCATCTTCTCCCGCGCTTTGTCTGTGGGAGGTCTAAGTGCAACTTGTTCGTTTACAAGCGGCCTGTCTTTGCACGTGAAGCCCGCTGCACCGTCACCTTCCCACTTGTTGCCGTCTATGACCACAGGCTGCCCGTTTATATTAATCCCGCGGTAAAACTTCCAATTACCCGGCGGACCTTCAAGCTTGGTTACAGGTGTTGAAAAATCCTCGGGCACCCCGAAGGCACCGGGCGGCGGCTTCAAAGGCCTTCCGCTGACCTTCACAATCAAGCGCCTGTATGAGGTAAGGGGAGGGGTGCCGGTATCGGTCACTTCGAGGATCACATGTATAGTGCGGCCTGAAGCCTCAACTGGAACGGTAAGGAGCGCTTCCGCCTTGCTTGCGCCGCTTATAGGCGCAGTGTCCCAGTAAGTACCCGCCTCTGCGTAAACCCACCATTTGTACTTCAATGCGTCGCCGTCAGGATCCGCGGAACCATTTGCGCTGAGCCGCACCTTCGCCCCCGGGGCGGCCCTGATCTCCAAGACCCGCCGGGACCTGTCTCCGTTAAGCACCGGGAACGGCTCGTGATTAGCTTCCTCAAAAGGCTTTACGCACCAGTCCATTCTTGCCTGGAAGGCGTTCTGGTACGCCTGCCTCCAGCGGTGAATCGTATACAACATATCGGGGACTCCGCCGTTCAGGTCTTCAGCAGGCACATATTCATTGCCCCTGCCGCTGCGGCAGAATCTCCCGCCCCAGGACCCCCACTCAGGGTGCTCGGGGTCGCTGAGGCCGTTCGGCAGGACATAGAAGAAAGACGGCGTATCTCCTTCCTTAACCCCGTCTTTGCCTGCTGCAGCCGGTGGATAAACCTCCCCGAGCGGGCCGTGGCCGAAAATATGTTTCTTTACCCAAGGGCGCGAAACAATCGCCTGGTCCCCCGCTTTCCAAATCCCCCGGAAAAGACCCTTCGAATAGATCCAGAAGACATCGGGGTGATTCTTTTTGACCCAAAGTGCGGTTCTATCTTGGTCGGCGATCGAGTGGACCCGGATTTTCCGTTTGAACTTGCGAAGGGCTTCAGGCGAGCGGGTCGTTTGTACTTTCCAGATGGCTTGAGCAAGCTCGCGGGGACCTCCCCATATTGAGAACCAAACAGGCCGCGGATCCTCGCGATCAACGACTTTTATGATCCATTCGGAGGCTTCCGAGTCCATACCCGGCCCCACCTTATGTGGGTCTCCGTTAAAGCCGTCTTTTATCAGACTGAGGAGCTCTTCCTTTGACGGATAATCCCTGCGGTGTCTTCTCAAGCTGGGAAGCACTTTTCCGTAAGCCTCAACTGCAAGCCGGATGAGATCGGGCCGCGTCTGCTTCTCGTGCCCGTGGCCGAATCCCGTGCAAAGGCCTTCGACCTTAAAGTCGCAGGCATAAAGCAGAAACCGGACAAGCGATTGCCTGTCGTCTGGATCCCCTCCGATATCGGTCATAACAACGATGCGCGGTTTCAGTTCGTCCGGATATTCGAGCGGCGCAGCCTGAGCCTCACGTCCGGAAAACCATGCAAGCGCCGGTAGTGCTGCAAAAAACGCGAATCGTGCGAATCTTCCGATCACCGAGACCAAAGCATTCTTTCTCACTTCAAAAGCCTCCTTCTCACTCAGCCCGTCCCCGATTGTAAACAGAACCGAACTCGTCTGTCTACGCGTCCACTGAGCGAGAAGAAGGATCCCCAAGTCCCCTCATGGCTTCCAACAGTTCTCCGCCCTGAGGAGCATCTATTCCGCAATCAATCCGCAGACGCCTCGGGAGAAGAACCTTACAGTCTACGATCCGCTTAGAAGAAGCGCACACTGCGAGGCCATGACATTGCGGGCGATCCTCTGAGTGCAGGGGGCTTGAGGCTGTCGATAAATGTCCTGCTCTTCTTCAATTGCCTTAGCAAGTCAACAGCCCGCAGATTTGTTTTCCCGTATCCCGGCTATACAGGTGCCCAAATCCCGTTGATTATTCTACTACGGATGTCGAGCCCCCACTCTCGCGCTGTGTCTGATTTTTCATAGATCCTCTCAATTATGTCCGAAATAACCCTTTCGCGCACAGAAACAAAACCTGCAGGTACCTGATCCAGCACCTCGGGCGGAACGACATTGATCCTCGGATAAACTCTCGTCCGCTTCGCGGCCTCCTGGCGCCCATGAGCTTCCACTGAGACTGAGGCTTTACCTCAGAAAAGAC
>CAZGYL010000565.1:0-3933 GCA_964529985.1 uncultured Planctomycetia bacterium
CGGGCCCTGACGGCAAACCGGTTGAAGGAGCATGGGTTCTGGTAGGCCCGGATCGCAGTTCGCGGAACCGTGGAAGAAGCCCTGTTCCGCCCGGGCAGACTTCCTTTGATCCGCTTTCTCTCTGGGAAGCTCTTGAAGGAACGCGCACAGATTCGAAAGGCCGCTTTGCTTTTACGACTCTGGGTGCAGGTACTTACTCTCTCAGCGTGCAGACGGATCTCTATGCGCCTTACCGCCGAGACGGTATCGAGCTGCGGGACCCCGTCCAGCTTAAGATCTCCCTGCTCGAAGGCATTCGGCTTGAAGGTCTGGTGCTTTCAAGTGCGGATCGATCGCCGGTGCCTAATGCAAAAATAATTCTTTACCTCAGGCGGGCCGACCGCCGGCAGGCCCGAAGCGACGATTCGGGTCGATTCACCGTCGGCGGCCTTTACCCGGGCCTCACCGGTGTGGTTCAGATAAAAGCCCGTGGATATGCAACGTCGGTGATCGACGATTTTGCGGTATCAGGAGACAGAGAAGTTGAGAACGCTGAGTTCTTGCTTGATCCTGCAGGCTGCATCTCCGGGGTCGTGGTAGACCGCGCGGGCCGTCCTATAGGTAACGCACAGGTCCGCATAAGCCCGGTTGTAGACAACCGCACCAGCAGGCGCACCGCTTTCTTCCTCTACCGCACACAGGTACTCAACACCCAGACCGATGGGGCCGGTGCTTTCAGTTTTCCAGAAGTTTCGCCCTCACCCGCACTTCAGATAACCGTCACACACCCTGCATTCCGCCCGTTTTCAACCGGACCGTTTTCACTTGCACCCGGCGAGAGGAAAGAAGGACTGGTACTTGAGCTTTCTGCAGGAGCGAAGTTGTTCGTGATCGTGCGCGATCCGGAGAAAAATCCCCTGCCGCGCGCAGCCCTCAGGTTGGCCGCGATCGTTGACAAGCAACAGCGTTCGAGCCGCTCTCGAGGCGGAAGGCAGCTTTACAGGCGTACGGGACCTGACGGCAGGGCAATGTTTTCCGGCTTATCTCCCGGGCGCTACCTGCTTGTGGCCGCAGCAGAAGGCCTGCGGCCTGCGGCTTTGAAGGTGGAGCTCGGTGAAGAGGAAGAGCGCGAAGCCGTTCTCGACCTGGAGCCTGAGTTGGTAATCACCGGAATTGTGACCGATCCCCAGGGTATGCCGATCGCCGGTGCTAGGATCAACGCCTGGCAGACTTTCAGCGGGGTTGTCACCGGATCGGCTTATGATCGTTCCGCAACTGATGGTTCATTCCGCCTGGGCAACTTGGGAGATGCCCCGTGCACGGTACGCGTGCGCGCTTCTTCTTTTGCTGAAACGATTCTCCGCGGAGTACAGCCGGGTACCGAGCTTCAAGTCGTCTTGGAGCCTTTGGGCGGCATACAAGGAATTGTATATGTTGCTGAAACAGGTGAGCCGGTTCAAAATTTCCGGGTCAGCTTAAGACCTGCAACCCAAGACAGGTCGCTTCCTCCGCGAGGGCGGTATCGCAACCAGCAAGTGCGTAACTCAGGAGGCGCTTTCTTGCTTCGCGATGTGCCGCCAGGAAACTATCTCCTTGAGGTCAAAGCGCCTGACTTTGTACCTAAGCGCTTGCCTGTAAGGGTGAGGCCCGGTCGTTTTACGAAAGGAATAGAAGTTGCGTTGAGCACTTCGCTTGCCGTTACGGGTATCTGTGTGAACTCAAGAGGGGAGCCCTTGCCGGATGTCCGAATTCTGGTTCGCTCCTCGGGAGGAGGAGCGAATAATTCAAGCGTGCTGAGGACAGATGAGAACGGGAGGTTTGCAATCGAAGATCTCCCGCAAGGCCGTTTCTTGCTTACGTTCCTGCACCCCCAGTACGTACCTGCTACGGTGCCTATCGATAACACGAAGGACCCTGCCGCACAGGAATTACGTGTAACTCTTGACCGCGGTCAAAGGCTTTACGGCAGGGTGCGGCTCCCGGGAGGAGTCCCGCTTCCCGGGGTCCGCGTTGTGCTGCGAGCTGCGGGAGGCAGGGCGAAACGAACCGTAACCGATCGATCGGGAAGGTATGAGTTTTCGGGGTTGACGCCCGGCAAGTACACTATCTCATTGGAGGCAAAAGAAGGCGGCGTTCTTCTGAGGAGGCAAATCGAGCTCAGCAAGAAGGCCCTCCGTTACGACATTTCGGTGGAGTAAAGGGCTTACGGGAGGCAAGCAAGCTATGGCCGCGAAAAAGATCAAGGTGAACCGGGCTCCGGTTCTTACGCTTTGGGCTGCGGTTGTAGCTGAGCGGCTCGGTTTTAAGGAGGACGAAGCTCTCAGTCTCGGAAAGGCGGTGGCGGGGCTTAACGCCCAGGCCAAGGGCCGGAGCTTGGGGATCTTCACGCCGCGCAAGGACACTGTAGCCAAAGCGCGCGAGGAGAAAAAGGGCGAGCGGATCTTTATCGCCTTGTGCAACAGAGCGGTCCCGGCCCGCGTTACCCCTCAGGGCATCAGAGCCCTTCAAGGTACAAGGACAATCGAGCCTAGGCCGGTTCGACGGTACTTGGAGAACAAGTTCGGAGAAGCCTTTCCCTCTGTGCGCAAGGCCATGGAAGACCTTGCCAGGGCCTACCGTCCTTCTGATCTTGCGGACAAAGCTTTTGCACTTTATGAAGAGTTCAGGCCTTCGGTGCCGCCCGGTCTCCGCGGCTGGGGCGCCGCCGGTGAACTTGATTTGGAAAAGATACGTTCTTTGGCGCCAAAGTCCCGAGGCCGCAAGTAACTATGGAAAGCGCAAGCGCTGATCCTCCATTGGAACGTGTCGCAGTTGAGCCTTATCCCGAGCTCGCTGTTGAGCTCTTTGAAACCGTTTTCCCGGAGCCTCTTGGCAACCTGCCTTCCCCGCCGCATCTTAAAGAGCTCCTCTCCTTGGAGGCCGAAGCGCCTCTCAAGCGCTCTGAAGATATCCGCCTGAGAATCCGCAATATGCTCAGAGCCCGGGGCTACAAGCCGACCGGCCGGGGTAAACCGGCCTCGGAGTACCTCGTGCGCGAAGCCTCAAACGGAGCGCTCCGTTCGATCAACCTGGCGGTCGATGTGTGCAACGCAGTGTCTCTTCACAGCGGCCTGCCGATAAGCCTTGTGGATCGCGATCGTCTCAGGCCGCCGCTTAAAATCGCCGTGCCGCCCTCTGGAAGCTCATACGTGTTCAACCCGGCCGGGCAGGAAATAAGGCTCGACGGGCTCTTGTGCCTGCACGACGCAGAAGGCCCGTGTGCAAACGCAGTGAAGGACTCCCAGCGCACGAAAACCTCCGAAGGGACCACACGCACGCTCACAGTGGTATGGGCCTCGGAGGATCTGAGTGAACACCTCCGGGCGACAGTCGAATGGTACCGCAGCCTGCTTGCTGAGTTCGGAGCGACAACCCGCCCGATTCCTACAGCGCCCCTTGCGCCTCCTTAAGGAGGCGAGCCAAAATCCGCTTTGCAGCTTGAGGAGCGCGGCCGCGGGCATCCCTAAGTGCCTTGATAAAAGCGGCCGGAGCCTTTCCTCCCGAGATCAGAAGAACCCCGCCCTCGCTTACCGTTTTAGTAACGGTCTTGCCGTTTACTCTGTAAGTTACGGTGAGTTTCTTATGAATGCCCCGCGCAGGATCACCGAAATTTCCGTTTGAGGCTTCAATAGCCAAAATCCCGCGTTTTACCATTGCAGCGACCTTCTTGGTCACATCAGCGGAACGCCCGTCCGGAAGATCACCGTACATGGCATTCACAACGACAACCGAAGAAGGATCGAGCTTTGAGTAGCGCCGGCACAGTTTGGAAAGGGCATCGTAAAGAGCTTCCCTTTCAAGCGGCGTTCGGGCCTCAACGAGCAGCTTAACGAGGCGCTCAAAATCGGAACGCCGCGCAAGTTTCGCGATCGCCCCGATACATGCAGTGCGAAGGGCTTGGTCACCCTTTTCAAC
>CAZGYL010000566.1:0-3933 GCA_964529985.1 uncultured Planctomycetia bacterium
TGCAAGTTTGGTCACCGCTTCCTTGCGCTTGTGTTCACTGAGGCTCGTAGGGCTCTGTGTACCTTGAGGTTGTTGCTTGGAACCTGCACCGGGTGGATTCTTGACGTAGTTGAGAAGTTTCTCAGCGAGACTTCTGTTCTCAGCTTCCGCCTTCTTCAGCCTGCGGCACGCGAGTCGTTTCACCCGTTCAGGCTCATCGATAAGCGAACGGCTCAGGCGGCGGTTGCGTTTCTCCCTCTCAATGAGCTCCTTGAGAAGCTGGGGAGGATTCTTGAGCAGCTCTTCTTCCCTGCGCTTCCGCTTTTCCTCTACCAGCCGGCTTATCCTATCCAGCACGGCGACAAGCGCCGTCTTTGTGACTGCAACGGCCCGGCGTGCGGCCTCCCCGGGTTTATCGATCCGCCGCAAAGCGGCCAACGCGCTCCTGTACGCCTTGGCTGCTTCACTGAGCCGGGTTATGAGGCTGTCCAAGTCCTGCGCTCCTCCGCTTGAAACAGCTTCTTCAGCCTTCCGAACGATCTCCCTGCCTTCCTGAAAATGCACGTATCCGATGTTGAAAAGAGCGGCCCTCTTAAGCTCCCCGTATGCTTCGACCGAAACCTCTTCAAACCTCCTAAGCGCCCCGGATCGGTCTCCCTTCTTAAGCAGTGCCACACCGGCGTTGAACTTTCGTGTCAAGAAATCATCCTTTGAATCGGCTTTTTCGTAAATGCTCACCGCCTTGTCGTATTCACCGGCCAAATACGCGGCGTTACCTTCGGAAAGGTAGTCGGCCCGCGCCGCAGCGCCTGACAGCGCGAGGCAAAAAAGGAAGTTACGCACGATTCGGATGGCCATCATGCGCCTCCTTGCGAAAAATCAACCTCGAGCGCCTCGTGCTCGGGCGGTCTTTCGGGTATGAGCAGAAAGAGGAAGTAAAGCAGGATCCCGGCAAGCAGGAAAGGCTGGAAGATCTCGGTCCAGCTTACCGAAACCTCGTATATCTCCCTTCCGGCCTGAGGAGCGATCTGCGTTTTGTAGAAAGAGACAAGATCGAAGTTCCGGGTTCCCACCGGAAGGAAACTCCCGCGGGGCGCAGCGTTGATCATCTCCATGAGGACCTTGGAATTGAGGCGCGAACGGACGATCTTCCCCTTGTACCTGAGGTATTGAACGCGGCCCTGTTCGTCGCGGATCGGGATCGGCGTTCCTTTTTCACTCCCCAGGCCTACAATGTACAGGCCTACATCGGCGGCCTGAGTCAACTCCGCGGCCTTAACCGGATAGGACTCATGGTCCTCCCCGTCCGTAATCAGAAGAATGTCGGCGTATGAGCGCTTCGGTTGCGATCGCGCCTCTGCTTCAAGCTGAGTTTCCCCCACAGCAGGCTTTCCTTTAGAGAGGTCGCGGTAGTGCGGTCTTATTCCAAGCAGGCGGGTCAAAGCAGCGCGTATCGCATCCCCTATTTTGGTTCCGCCCTGCGAAGCGCTTCGCGTGGAGACCATTCGCACGGTGGATTTGAAATACGTATAGTTGGAGGTAAGCGGGCATTTAACAACGACGTTGCCCGCAAAAACAACAAGTCCCACGCGGTCACCTTCCAGGTTGTCTGCAAGCCTGCAGAGCTCCAGCTTGGCCCGTTCAAGCCGGTTGGGCTTGAGGTCTTCTGCAAGCATGGAACGGGAGACATCAAGCACAACGGCAAGATCGCGCGCGCGTGTCTTAAAACGCGTTTTCTTGGGATTGCACCGCGGCTGCACTACAGCGCCGACAACAAAGATCAGACTGAAGCTCAGCACGGTTGCGCGCAGCCAGCGCCGGCGCGTGCATGCTGCAACATAGGGCCCCAGTCGTTCTTCGCGCACTCCGAACGCTTGGAGCGATCCCCGGCGCCTGGCTATACCCCAGGCACATACAAGCAGTACAAGCGGCACCGCCCAAAGAAGGTGTGCAAGCTCCGGGTGAGCAAGCTGAAAACCGCTCATTACGGGATCCTCCGGAACAAAGTCTCCGAAAGCAGCAGCGAGAGGGCCGCAAACACCAAACCGGGAATCACGAACAGGTGAAAACGCTCCCGGTATTGCCTGTATTGAATCCGCCCCACTTCGCTTCGCTCCATAGCGTCAATCTGCCGGTAAATGCGCTCGAGTGCATCGCCGTCGGTAGCCAAGAAGGCGCGCTCCGGAGAGCCCGCCACTTTGCGCGGCACCTCAAGCAACTCATCCCGCGGAATCACCCGCCGTACATATCTGCGTCCGAAAATATCCAGGCCGTAGTCCTTGTTGTCGCGCATGAGGATGTAATAAAGCCTGATTCCGTTCTGGGCCGCATACTTGCCGGCCTCGACCGGATCCACACTGCTTGCGTTGTCCTCGCCGTCAGTAAGCAGGATAATGACCTTGCTTTTAATGCGGTACCCGCCGTCCCCTTCGGTGCGTTTCAAGTCTTCTTCCGCACTCACAAGCGCATACACCGCGCGCATGATCCCATCGCCTATGGCCGTTCCATCAAGCGGATTCGCCCTGTACTTGCGTCGATCGAGCCGCGCCGGCAACTCGTCCCTCGGCACGGGGCGGCCGTATATGTCGACGACAGGCTCAACCGTCGTAAGATTCTGAACCGCCGTAAGAAGCGGCTCGTGCTCAGCGACAAGAGGGCAGTTCTCCTCTGTGAAACGGGCGAACGTCGTAAGCCCTATAAGATCCGTCTTGCGGCCCGGGAGGGATCCCCCGCCGGTGACAAAATCGGAAAAAACCTTTTTTACGATTTCAATCCGCTTCTCCTGCCGGCCGCCCCAGCTCATCGGCGTCTCCATTGAGCTTGAGCGGTCAAGGACCATTTGAATGGCTATGCCTTCGGAACGGACTATTGTGCGTTCATCACCTTCCCTCGGCCGCGCCGCACCTACAAGGAGGAGCACCAGTGCGGCTATCTGCATGGCCGGGATCAAAGGCAGAAGACGCGCACGCAGACTTCGCGGCAGACTGCGAAGCGGACGCACCGACGGGAAAAGGATCGCCGGGTGGCGCCGGCGCCGCCTATAGCGCCATATGACCAAAGCCACGGCAGGCGGTATTGCAAGCAGAACCGCCGGATCGTGGAACTGAAGCTTGTCAATGTCAAATGAAAGCGCTGGACTCATCCCTCCGCCGTTTCTTCGATAAAACGCTTGACGGTGTCGAAAGAAGCCTGAATCACGGGTGGATCAGGCTCATAGCGCGCGAATTTCACCATATCGCTCAGTTCAAGGAATTCCTTGAGGCGGTCCCTGTGCCGCCCGAGCTCGGGCGAACGCGAAGCTTCCTCCAGGAACTCCTGCGTGGTCCGCTCAGGGGCCCTTACCCCGAAGCGGCCCTCTATGTATTGCCTCAGGATCGAGGAAAGCAAAACGTAAAAGCGCTCGATTTCGCCCTTTGAAATCAGATCCAAAGCCACAAGCCTGCGAAGCGCTTCCCACGCAACCTCATCAGGGGGAGGCGGTGGGGGCGGAGCCTTTGTACGGCGCCTGAGAAAGAAAAATCCCGCGACCGCAGCACCGCTTATAACGCCGAGTCCCAAAGCAGCGTACCACCAAGGCCGGGAGGGCCCTTCTGCAGGCGGAGCCTTGAAAATCTCGTGAGGCTTGAAATCCAAAGCTCCTATGTCTTTCAGAGGAGCAACGTGTATGACGAATTCCTCGGTCTCAAAGCTGCTTTCTTCCTTTTCCCCGCGCCGCCTGAAGAAGACCTCAAGAGGCGCTATGGTAAGGTCGCCGCTTCGATTCGGCTCAAGCGTAAGGCGTCTTACCCCGCGGGCCACGGGGACCTGCCCTTTTCGTATATTCTCTTTGCTTCTTTGCGGGCCCACGACCATATCAGGCCCCTGCACGTCCGTTACAGAGAAGCCTTCGAAGTCCTCGGGCAAGTACTGCGGGAACTCGGCTTCAAAGCCCGCCTCAACAATCAACTCAAGTTC
>CAZGYL010000567.1:0-3920 GCA_964529985.1 uncultured Planctomycetia bacterium
CCTATCGAAACGTGACGGTCACCGACAACCGCCTCAATATGTATCCGGTTGAGGAGGACGAAACAGGAGGGCTTGCAGGGCTTGATGAAAGGCGGACCGCTCAGATCAAAGACTACCGCAAGCGGATCGCCTCGTACCTGGAGCAGACGTTCGCGCCCGGAGAATACTCGCTTTTCGTCGATATAAAGCTCCAGCGAGAGAAGATAGAAAGCGAAGCCGAACTTGTTGAGCCTCCCAAAAAGCCGGTTCTCACAGAAGAAGTCTCGGAGACGGAAACCGGCAGGAGGCAGATAGGGGGAGCTCCGGGAACAAAACCCAACGTGGCCGCCAAGGTCTACCAGCCGGGCGAAAGCCCGAAAAGTGCAAGCTCCGCTGAAACCGTAACCGTCGATGTCCAGCAGCGGGAACGCACCGAAAGGCGCTACTCTCCTGTAGTAAGCACAACGCGCAACAAACGCAGTAAGCCCGCCGGGGAGATCGAACGGATCAGTGTGGCGGTCAGGCTTGATAAGTACGCCCTTGAGCGTGTCGTCTCCAAACTCAGGGGAATTTCCTTGAAGGCCGAGGACGGAACCGAGGATCCGAAGGCCCGGAGCGAACTTGAGGGCGCGATACAGGATTATCTTGCCGAATGCGAGCGCGAGATCACCACCATGCTTAAACTCCACGGGCAGGTGGATGTCTCAGTGCGTAAAGATGTCTTGCTTGCCCGCAGCCGTGTCGCGGAGCGGAGCGTCCGTGCCTCGGGCGGGGTTTTCAGGTGGGCGAAGGACAACGCCGTTGTGATCGGACTTGTGCTTCTGGGACTCGGAGCGTTGGGCTTCATCTACGGGCTTGCGCGCCGGTCGATACCTCCGCCTATTGAAATACCGCCGGTTGAGATACCGGAGGAGGAAGCGATTGAGGTGAGCGAGGCGGAGGAGGAATCAGGGGATCATGCCGAAATCCCCGAGCTCGAGTTGCACGACGAAGAGCTTGAAACAACCGCGGAACGGATTCAAAAGGCTGCACGCGAGAAACCGCAGGTCGCTGCAACCGCGGTGAAGCTTTGGCTTTCTTCAGACAAGCAGGGCAAGGATAAGAAGGCATGAAGGAGAAATCGGCGGTCCTCAATACGACGAGCGGCACGACCGCAGCCGAGACGGCTTCCATACCTGAAAGCGGGACGGAAGCCGAACTGAGCGGCCTTCGGAAAGCCGCCATCTTACTTGTTTCCCTTGATGAGGACACTGCAGCTGAGATCTTCAAGCTGCTGCCCGATGAGGACGCCGAGCTTATAACACGCGAGATCGCCGACATGGGCATGGTCGATAAGGACCAGATCGCGGCCGTGCTCAGCGAATTCAAGGATCTGGTGACCGTATGCCAGTACGTGCGGGAGGGCGGCGTTGAATACGCCACCCGCCTTATTGAAAAGTCCTTCCCCCAGGTTAAGGCGTACCGCCTTATCAGGCTGCTTGAAACGCAGCGCCAGAACGTTCCTTTCGCTTTTCTGAAAAACACAGAAACCGAAAGCCTGCTTACGTTCCTGGGGGAGGAGCACCCGCAGACGATCGCACTTGTACTTTCCTACATGGAGCCCCAGAAAGCGGCCGAGATCCTTACCAAGTCACCACCCGAACGGCAGTTCGATATCGTAAAGCGCATAGCGGCTCTGGAACACACAAGCCCCGAGGCCATAAGGCACGTTGAGAGCGGCCTGCGGCGTTACCTTGCATCGCTTGCCTTTGAAGAGTTCCAGGAGGTGGGCGGAATCCGAACCGTCGCCGAACTTCTCAACGTCCTTGATCGTGCTACGGCCAAGTCGATCCTTGAGAACCTGGAGGAAGAAAACCCGGAGCTGGCCGAGGAGATCAAGAAATTGATGTTCGTCTTCGAGGACCTGCTCCTTGTGGACGACCGCGGGATTCAGAACCTGCTCAAGGAGGTGGACAACAAGGAGCTTGCACTGGCCCTGAAGACCGCTTCCCCGGAGCTGAAGGAAAAGATCATGCGGAACATGTCCAAGCGGGCCGCCGAAATGGTCGAGGAGGAAATGGCTTACCTGGGGCCTGTGCGCGTTGCGGACGTGGAGGCCGCACAGCAGCATATCGTGGATATCGTCAGGCGGCTTGAGGAACAAGGACTTGCGATCATCACCGGCCGCGGTGGAGAGGGGGACATAGTTGTCTGATCGAGGCATGAAAAGCGCAAAGAGGATACGCAGCCCCGAAGAGCAGCCTGCACGCGGGTTTGACCTGCTTGCGGTTGAAGGCATGGCGAAAGCCATGGTGCAGCGGGCGCGCAGGCAGGTTGAGGAGCTTTCCCGCAAGCAGGCGGCTCTTGAAGAAGAATACCGCAGGCGGCGTGAAGAGCTGGCCGCCGAACACCGCAAGCGGCGCGAGGAACTCAATGAGGAGCTCGCGCAGCTTCGGCGCCGAGCGGAAGAGGAACTTGCCGCCCTTAGAGAAGAAGTGAAGAGCGAAACCAAAAAGGCGGCTTTTGAAGAAGGCTACCAGGAAGGGCTCCTCAGGGGCAGACAGGAGGGGCTTGAAGCGGGACGGGCGGAAGGCCTCCGGGAGGCGAAGGGAGAGGCGAAGCCCCAGTTGGAGGCCGCGATCGAGGTACTGCGTGCGGCGGCCTCCGAGCTGGGGATCCGCCGCCATGCCCTGCTGCGCGATGCCGAGCGCGAAGTGGTGCGGCTGGCGATAGCCGTTGCGGAAAAGATTGTAAAGAAAGAAATCCGCGATTTCCCTGAGGCCGTTCTTAATAACGTAAGAAAAGCTCTTGACATCATCGGGCAGCGCACGGGCGCCGTGATCGAGGTGAATCCGGACGATTTGGCCCTTGTCGAAAAGCACGCGCCCGAAGTGCTTCAGGTTTTCAGGGAAGCTGAAAGCGTGCGTTTCGAGCCCAATCCCGCTGTTGAGCGCGGAGGCTGCATGGTTACAGCCGGAGGCTGCGGCGCCGATCTGCGGATCGAAACGCAGCTTGAGCTTATCGAGCAAGCGCTTCTCGGCGGGCAGGAGGCGGAGGAAAGCGGAAGCGGAAAAGGAGAAGAGAAAGGCCGTGGAGAAGAGGTTCCAGCGGGAGCATGCCCTGGTGCGTGAGGTTGAGCCTGTACGCGCTTGGGGCCGGATCCGCCGGGTGGTAGGCACTGTGGCGGAGGCTGAGGGGCTGGCTTTGCCCATCGGCGGAACCTGCTTTATCCGCAGCCGCAGAACGGGCGAGTGCGTTCCGGCTGAGGTTGTAGGCTTCCGCGAGGGAAGGGCTTTGCTCCTGCCCTTCAGCATGGGATACGGCCTGAGCGTCGACGACAGGCTCGACTACACGGGCATGGCCCCGCATGTGCGCGTGGGGGAAGAGCTGCTCGGCCGCGTGCTGGGCGGAGCCGGGGAAGCGCTCGACGGCAAAGGTTCCCTGGGCGCAAAGGAGACCTTTCCGCTCTACGGTATGCCTGTAAACCCGCTCAAACGAAAGCGCATAACTGAACCGCTTTCAACCGGCGTGCGCGTGATCGACACAATGCTTACAGCGGGTAAGGGCGCTCGTTTGGGCATCTTCTCCGGCACAGGTGTAGGCAAGAGCGTGCTTTTGGGCATGATCGCCCGAAACACCGAAGCGGATCTTTCTGTAATAGCTCTTGTCGGAGAACGCGGCCGTGAAGTCAGGGAATTCCTTGAACGCGATTTGGGTGAAGAGGGTCTTGCGCGTTCGATCGTCGTTGTGGCGACCTCAGACTGCTCACCTGTGCTCCGGCTTCGCGCGGTGCATACCGCTACGGCGATCGCAGAGTATTTCCGCGCCCGCGGCAAAGACGTGATGCTTCTTGTGGATTCGATCACGCGGGTCGCCATGGCCCAGCGCGAGATCGGGCTTGCAGCGGGCGAGGTTCCGGCAAGCCGCGGTTACACGCCTTCGGTTTTCGCTCTGCTGCCCCG
>CAZGYL010000568.1:0-3904 GCA_964529985.1 uncultured Planctomycetia bacterium
CGAGCGTTTGTCGATGCTTTTACGCGCTACTGGGGCCAGGACGAGCAAAGAATGGCGTTCCTCAAAGCAGCCGATATCCTCAACGCCCGGGACGTAGCTGAGGCCTTTGAGAGGCTTGAGGTGCTTCTTCACTTGCATGAAGGAGCTTATGTGGTTCACCCGGGCGGCTGGGGAGTAGGGCGCGTACGGAAAGTCCTGCCCCTTACAGGTCACCTTGAAGTGGACTTGGAGCAGAGGAGGGGACATAGGGTCAACCTCGGTGCTGCGGCTACGATTTTCAAGCCTCTTGCAGCCGATCACTTCAGCGCCATGCTCTTTGATCGCAGGGAAGAGCTTGCGGCCTTGGCCGAGGAAGACCCGCGGGCGCTCCTGCGCCTGCTTCTCAAAAGCTTCGGAAGCCCGCAAGCGGTTTCAGAGATCCGGAACCGTTTGGTCCCTGCGGTACTGCCCAAAGAGAAATGGTCGGGCTGGTGGAATCGGGCCCGGACGGCGATCAAGCACGATCCCTACCTTCGGCTGACAGGTTCGCCGAGGCCCCAGCTTGAACTGCGCGAAAAACCGGCCTCGGAGCTCGATGATCTTCTTGAAGTTTTCAAGAGCGAGGGAGGCAGGCAGAGGCTTTCGGTGGTGAGGAAATTCAGGGGGCGTTCCTCCGAGGACCGGGCGGTGCTTCTTGAAGCCATCGAGGCGCTTGAAGGCGGTCCCGTCGTAAAGCTTGAGAAACTCCTCCTTCGCCTTGTACTTGGTGAAGAAGAGCCCTCGCGTATCGCCGAATTCTTGCTTGAACAGCCCGACGGACCTTCTGTCTTGCATAATCTTGAAGCCGACGAGCTGGCCCGTGAGGCGCTTCGTTGCCTGGCGCAGAATTGCAGCGTTGATGTTTTGATCCGTTACCTGCTTGAGGCGGAGGTTAAGACCGTCGACCAAGCGGCGCGTCTTGTGAAAGAGGCCGATCCCGAACGGTTTAAGTCCGTAATGCGGGAGGTCTTCGAACAGCCCCGCAAGTATCCGTTGCTTTTCTTTTGGCTCGCACGCGCCCGCACCGATCCTGCTTGGCGGGACCTCCTGGAATCATTTCCGGCCCATGAGATACTCCTTCGCCACGTAGCCTTGCTTGATTTCCTTTTCCGAGCGGAGCGTCGCCAACAGGCCCGGTCGATTGTCACATTCGGCAGGCAGGTCCTCACCGGGAATAAGCTCGCCGTTTTCAAAGCTCTTATCGAGGAAGCCCCGTTGAACGGGCTGCGCGAACTTGCAGGCCAGGTTCAGGCCAATCGCGTGCTTAAAGAGAGTACGAAGGCGGTTATGCTCGAGCAGCTCGTGCTCCGGGAGCATGAACTGGGAGAGCGGCTGAAGCCCGAGGCTGCGCCTGCGGGCGGTGCCGGCGACCGCGAAATAATATACACCACCGAGGCCGCCTTGAAGAAAAGGCGCGACGAATACCAGACTCTTGTGCAGGAGACGATTCCCGAAGTCATCCGAGAAGTGGGAAGAGCTCAGGAATTCGGCGACTTGAGCGAAAACGCCGAGTGGACCGCTGCGCTTGAAAAGCGGGACCACCTGGCGAAGAGGGCAAATGAAATCGAGCAGGAACTCAAGCGTGCGGTGCCCATAACAAAGGAGCATTACACACCCGGTAAAATTTCATTGGGTTGCCGCTTTACGGTTCGTGACGTGGAGACCGGCCGGGTCCACGCTTGGCGTCTGTTGGGGCCTTGGGACGCTGAGATATTTCCGGACGCCTTGAGCTACCTTTCGCCCATAGGCGAAGCTCTTTTGGGTAAAGGAGAAGGCGAAACAGTAACGGTGAGTCTTCCGGAAGGCAAAGCGACGTACGTTGTGGAAAGGGTCGAGCCTGGACTTCCCGAGTGAGGAGTCGGGTTGCCGGCGGCCGCCGCAGCAGATAGGCTGCAAAGGGGCGGGGCTCCTGCGGCGCTCATGGGTTTTGCAGGGCTTGGTCCAGGCCCCGCGTCTCGTGGAAGAGTCGGTGGATCTATGAATCGTGAGAGCGAACGCTGAGGAGGGGTTATGTTGTCTACCCTTATTGTTGCACTGACCTGGGCGGCGGCTCCTGCTCCTGCCCGAAGCGGGGACCTTCTTGAACTTATTCCGCCCGACTCGCAGTTTGTTTTCATGTGGAGAGAGGATCCTGCCGAGGATTTTATGAAACCGCTTTGGGACCGCGCCTGGGCTGAGGCTCAGAAGGCCGGGATAAGAAAAGGTTTTGAGGATCTTGTGGGCTCATTGTTCGGGCAGGGTGCAAAGGCGGGGATTGCGGCTTTTTGTGAACAGGCCTCCTCGCTCAGGTGGGGACGAATTTTCGCAAACGGTCTTGTAGCTGCGCGGGTGGACGTGGAGGAGGGTTTGGAAATTGCGGTTCTGCTCCAGCCGGCTGACCCAGCAGAGGCCTTCCAAGGACTAAGGAGCCTTCTTAAACAAGCGGCCGTGCTTGCTCAATGGGAGCTTGCAGAGGAGAAGAACCGGGTTGGCCTTCCTCAACTGGGATTAGAGCTGCGCAGGCAAGGCGCTTATGTTGTAGCCGGGTATGGGCCGATCCTTGGAAGAATTATCTCTAACCTTTCTGCCCCGGCCGGGCGGAAGGGCCTCTGGTCCAACCCGAGGTGGAAGCGGGCTGCAGCTTATCTGCCGGCTGCCCAGACGAGCGCGCTTTTCATGGATATCGAAGGGTTGTGCCGCGTGGTGGACTCTATTGCGGGTAAGCTCGGGGAGCTTATCACACCTCCCTTCAGGGAAGGTGGATCCGCCGAGGTGAAAGCTTATTGGCGGGCTTTTGATCCGAGCCGAACCATACTCTGCATTGCGGGCGTATCTTGGATCAACGGCAGGGTGGTGCACAGCGCACAGGTAGGACTGCTTGCCGAAGGCTGGCGCGATACGCCTCTGGGGAAAGTGTTTATGAGTACCCCGCGCACCCCTCCTTATGAAAAAGTCCCGAGCGACGCAACCTCGTTCAGTTACACCTGCCGGGTGGATCTCATTTCGCTTGCAAACTCGATAGTCGAGTCCCTCCCGGATCCACAGCTGAGGCGGAAGGCCCGCGAGATCATTCGCGGAAATCTGGGCACGCTGAATGTTTCGGTTGAGGATCTGCTCTGGATCTTCTCAATGCCGGAGCTTTCCTTCACCCTTCCGGGACTTAAGCCGACGCTTTTCGGCACTATGGACCAATCGGTTGTGTGTATCGAGCTCGATGATCCCAAGCGCATGCAGAGGATCCTCAATGCGATCGAATCGTTCTTGGAACTTGAATTCGGGGAGGGAGAATCTCTGCCTTTTAAGATACGGCCGGCAAAGGATATGCCGGGGTTCAAGACGCTTTCTTTCGGTGAGCTTCCCATGGGCGAGATGGGCTGGGGCATAAAGGGTCGGAATTTTTACTTTACAAGCGATATTCAAACGCTCAAGGAGGTGTTCGAAGGGAAGCATGAGGGCTTGAGGCCTTTCAGCACCAAGCCGGCGCTTCGCGAGCTCGGGATGTTTCCGGCTGAACCTGTGCTCTCAATCCGCTACTACGATACGGGGAGAATGCTTGGTCAAATCGCGCAGCTCTTTGCGCTTGTGGGGGTCGGAGCCGCTTTCGTTCCTCCTGATACACCTTACAGAGAGCAAGTTCTGCGGGTTCTGGCATTCTTCCCCAGGCTTGCGCCTTTTGTTCGGGCCCTTGATTTTTTCGGGGACACGGTCAGCGTCTCGAAGCTGGATCCCCAGGCCGGGCTCATTACAGATCACGGAACGATCTTGATCCGTACTGAGAAAATTCCGAAAAAGCGCGCCGAGAAGCCGCAGCGCGCCGCCTTTTAGGCTTCATTCCAAAACCACTTTCCCGCTCCCACAATTCACCCCGGCAGGCTACAAGGGCCCATAAGTGCCTCGTCCAATAAAT
>CAZGYL010000569.1:0-3900 GCA_964529985.1 uncultured Planctomycetia bacterium
CCACCAGGGCAAGACCTCGATCTATCTCGCCCGCATACGCATAAAGCCTTCGAAGTAGAGTTCTTCTCTGCAAATCGGGTCCGCGCGCCGGACGGGCCGCGCCGTTGCAACCTGCGACCTTATCGTTACAATGAGGCGCCATGCATGTAGCTGTTATAGGCGCCGGACCGGCCGGGCTTGCTGCAGCTTACGAGCTTGCCCGATGGGGTGTGAACCTCACCGTTCTGGAGAAGGAAGGGGAGGTGGGGGGCCTCTGTCGTTCATTACGGCTCTGGGGGCATACAGTCGACCTGGGGCCCCACAGGTTCTACACCTCGGATCGCGCGGTGACGCGGCTGTGGCTCCGGCTTGCAGGCCGAGACTGGCGCACCGTGGATCGCCTCACAAGGATTTACACGCGCGGTCGCTTTTTCCTTTACCCCATCAAGCCCGGCGACGTCCTTCTTAAGGCAGGTCCCTTTGAGGCGGCCAGATGCCTTGGAAGCTACCTCAAGCAAAAGGCTGCAGGCGGAAGGCTTGACGAATCCACTTTTGAGGGGTGGGTGGTCCGCCGGTTCGGAAAGCGTCTTTACGAAACTTTTTTCCGGTCCTACAGCGAAAAACTGTGGGGTATCGCACCTTGCGAACTGGACGCGGATTTCGCAGTGCAGCGGATCCGCAGCTTCTCTCTTGGCGAAGCGCTGCGGGACTGCCTGGGGCTCGGACACAGAAAGCATGCCACACTTGCCGACAGATTCCCGCACCCTACGGGTGGTACCGGCATGATATATAGGCGCATGGCACAAGCTGTAGAATGCTGTGGAAACCACATCTTGAAGGGCACCGCAGCACACCGGATCGTTGTAGAGGACTCGCAGGTACGCGCCGTAAGAACGGAGCATGGGGACATCGCCTGCGATCACGTTATTGCAACGCTTCCACTGCCCGAGCTTCTCGCCGCGCTTCAACAGTGCGTGCCCTCTGAAGTCCAGAGCGCATGTTCCGAACTGAGGTACCGCAGTTCGATTTTGGTCTACTTGCTCGTTGACAGGCCCGATCTTTTCCCGGATCAATGGCTTTACATTCATGAACCGAAACTTCGGGTCGGACGCATAACCAACTCGCGCAATTGGCTGCCCGAATTGGCGGGCGACCCTGCCACCACTGTTCTTACCTGCGAGTACTGGTGCAACAAGGGCGACCGGTTCTGGCGGACGCACGACTTGCAGCTCATAGACTTTGCACGCAGGGAGCTTGAGGCTACAGGACTGCTCGGGGGAGCCTCGGTGGTGGACGGCTTCGTAGTGCGGCTTCCTGCGGCTTATCCGGTTTACCGCCGGGGTTATAGAGCTCAGGTGGGCAGAATCGCACAGTTCCTCCAGGGAATCAAAGGCCTTTTGGTGGTAGGCCGTGCTGCAGCCTTCAGGTACAACAATCAGGACCACAGTGTGATCATGGGGACGCGGGCCGCCCGGCAACTGCTGGGCCTTGATCGGTGCGATCTGTGGGAAGAAGCACGCAGGGAGGGCGGTTATCTCGAAGGGGTGGAGCTCAGGGAGGTCGGGCTTGCTGAGAGCTGATTTCGGCCGGCCGCGAGGCCTTGATCGGCCGGCCGTTTTGGTGCAAAGTACATACTAGGACAGAAAGGCCGAACCTGAGGCGTTTGAGGTAACTGCGGGTCGGTGTGGCGATCGAAAAAGCGGGGTCTTGCGGGCGATGCCTGGGCTGCGAGCTCTCAAAACCGTGTTTTGCGGACTCTTGCTGTGCGCGTGGGCTCAATTGAGTGCCGCTTCGGGATACGGCTACGACGTTGCGGCTCTCATCCCGCCTGAAGGCTTTCTTTTCTATACACCCCGCGGTGTTGCCATATCGCTTGAGGGAATCCTTTTTGTAAGCGACACCGGCCAGGATCTTCTTCACAGGATAGATCTTAAAACCGGGGAGCACACCTTATGGGGAGGAACCGGTTCGGCTCTCGGAAGGTTCCGCTACCCGTGTGGACTTGCTTGGGGGCAGGACGGCCGGCTTTATGTAGTTGATACGTTGAATCACCGGGTACAAGTCTTTGACGCAGGCGGGCGGCTGATCACGGCTTTCGGCGACCAAGGAGTTCCGACCGCAAGGCTTTTTTACCCGACGGGTATTTCCTTAGGGCCGAACGGATTGATATATGTCGCGGATCAGGGACAGCACCGCATTGCGGTATTTGATCGCTCGGGTGTTTTTCGCTTTGCGTGGGGAGGGCAAGGAAACACCCCAGGTCGCTTTCTCTGGCCTTACGAAACCGCTGTAGACAGATTCGGAAACGTGTATGTCACCGACTCGGAGAACCACCGGATTCAAAAATTCGATTCCCGCGGCAATTTCCTGACGCAATGGGGAAGCAAGGGAGAAGCCCCCGGTTCTTTCCTTTACCCTCGCAGCTTGGCGATCGACGGCGATCTGGTATATGTCTCTGACCGCAACAACAATCGGATTCAGGTGTTTTCCCTGAACGGAAAGTTTATCGCGCTTTGGGGAAAAAGCGGCCTTGAGCCGGGCTCCTTCCAGCGGCCTCACGGCGTGTGCGTCGATAAAGAAGGATTTGTTTACGTCGTAGATACTTACAATCACCGGATTCAGAAGTTCGCAACCCCCCGGCACTTCATTCGAGGGGATGTGAACGAAGACGGAGTCGTGCACGTCTCGGACGCTGCAGCCATCCTGAGTTTCCTTTTCAAACAACAGGGGTGCCTCAGGCCCGACGGTGCGGATGCCAACGATGATGGCTTGATCGATGTGGCCGATCCTTCCTACATCATGGCTTTCCTCTTTGCGGACGGTCCGCCGCCCCCTCACCCCTTTCCCGACCGCGGACTCGACCCGACCCCAGACAACCTCCCTCAGGACCCCACGTGCGATTGAAGCACCTCTCAGCGCAGGGGGATCCTGTAAATATGGACGTCGTAAGAGCGAAACCGATCTTTAAAAACTCCGTTTCGGATCCTGACCTTTCGTCCCTCAAAGAGTACTTCCGCTTCCGCTTCCCGTCCCCTCAGAAGCGGAACTTCGAACGTACCTGTTGTCTCGGCACGCCACAAAGCCACTGAAAAAACGTAGAGCATCCCTCCCCGCCGTTTCACCATGGTGCGGATCGGTGTATGGGGCGAAGAGGAAACCACGCTGACGGCGTTGCGCAACGTAGGGCTGTTTATAACCGGTGCAAGCGAATGGATTTGTCCGTTCAGTTCGCTCACCGCCCGGAGCATCTCTTTGTCCGCCAACAAGCCGGCCTCAATGAAAGTCGGCTTGAACTGGTGCACGAAGTAAATAAGTCCTCGACTTCCGAAGATAACGGCCATCCACGCCTCGGAGCGGACCTGCTGAGGCGTAGGTTTCACGTTGGGATTTGAGATTCTGGTGCATTCAAGACAATTCCAAACTATCTTCTTGCCGTTGGACCAACGCCTGAGCCTCTGGACTCCCCTGGCCACATACCACAGGTTGCCGCGCACTTCGTCCGATCTGTGAACGACAGGGTAAATATCGAAAGAAACGATATCGCAGCCCTGAATGTATCTCGGGTAGTCCTCCGGGTGATTGGTCCGCACCCCGCGGCCGTGCCACTTGTCCCAAGCGACGCCCTGTCCCAGGTTCAGGAGTACGGGCCTTGTGGGATCCTTCCGCACTATTTCGCGGTACCGCTCAACGATCTTCTCAGGTGGAATCGGAGGCCCGTAGCCTTTGCCGCCCGGCACCCTCTGAGCGTTGTCAGGTTCATCGCCGTGCATCCATCCGGCGATCGTCCCGTCCTTGAGGTGAGCAAGAGCGACCTCATTCTGGTCGCAGATCACCCGCATACCGGCCTCTCTCAATGCGCGCAGTTGCTTCTCGGTCGGACCCTTCCAGAGCCCGACATAAAAGTTGAATCCCGCTTGCTTG
>CAZGYL010000570.1:0-3889 GCA_964529985.1 uncultured Planctomycetia bacterium
GGAGGAAAAACAGGCTATGCCCTTTTTCCCGGTGTTGCGCTTTCAACAGCACTGGCATTGACCGCTGTACTCCTTGGGGGCCTGAACGCGGTCGCGCCGCTTGTTTCCATGTTTTTTCTTGCGACCTACGGAACGGTGAACATAGCCGCCGCACTTGAAGCCTTGAGCAGCGATCCTTCATGGCGGCCTGCGCTTCCCGTCCCGTGGCCAGTGAGTTTTGCAGGAGGAATCGCTTGCGGCGCGCTGATGCTTACGATCGAACCGGTTTGGGGGGGGCTTGCGCTGTGTGCGGAGTTCCTTCTCTATCTGCTGCTGTCCCGCAGAGAAAAGAAGGAAAGGTGGGGTGATGTGCGCCGGGGATTATACGAGACTCTTGTGCGGTGGGCTCTGGTGCGACTGAGTTCAAGACCGCTTACGGCGCGGAATTGGCGGCCGCATATCTTGGTTTTTGCAGGCGAAGGACCCGGGGCCTTCCCTTTGATTCGTTTCGGTGAATGGTTCAGCCAAGGCCGCGGGGTTGTAACAGTGTGCAGACTTCTGGTCGGCCCTCCCGAAGGTGTCGTACCGCGTAAAGCCGAGGAGCTCTCCAAGCTCCGGCGGCTTTTAGAGGAAGCCGGCTGCCCGACGTTTGCAAAGGTTGTAGCCACCGGCGATTTGGTTGAAGGTATCGCGGCCGCTGCACAGGCTGACGGATTCGCCCCTATGGAGAGCAACACAGTGCTTGCGGGCTGGCCGAAATCGCTCGAACGCCAGTCTGAGTTCCTTGCGGCCGTAAGGCGACTTGAAAAGCTGAACAAGTCCATGATCCTGGCAAGATTTGCTGATCCCGGACATGATTATGCTCCTGAGAAACACAAGCGTATTCTGATCTGGTGGGGAGGCCTGCTGCGCAACGGCGATCTCATGTTGCTTTTGGCGTATTTGCTCTCCAGGAATCCGCAGTGGAGGCACAGCTCCATTGAAGTAAAAAGCGTTGCGTCGAACGAGCTTACGCGCCTTCAAGCGGAGCAATCACTCCAGACCTTGCTTCCCGAAGTGCGGATCCGGGCAAAGTGCGGCGTGATTATGAAACCTCCTGAACTCTCGGTTCGGGAGGCGATAAGAACCGAGAGCCGCACGGCGGATGTCGTCTTCTTCGGGCTTGCCACACCGAAAAAAGGCCAAGAAGCTGAGTACGCGGGACGCTTGAACGATCTTTCCGAGGGTCTTTCAACAGTATTTTTTGTAAAAAATGCAAGCCTTTTCACCGGCTCGCTTGTAAGTCCCGCCGCTGAGTAGAAATGCCGGTAAGGAAACTCCGTTCGGCCGGGCGGAGGTGAGTGCCCGCGGAGAAGCGGTGCGGCGTTTGCTTCCCGGGAATCCCTAATACGGGCGAGGGGAATGTTTTTTCACATTCGTGTTTCTTTGAGCCCCGCATTGTCCGACCTAAGGATTTTCCCCCTTTGACCTTAGGGGGAACAGCCTCATGTGGGTTTGGAAACAGAAAAGCAAAACGGCTGTTACGGTCCGATAAGGTCCTGCTCCAGTTGAAGTGCAAACGAACGCCGCGGCGCGGAGTGCTTCCTTCAGGGGTGGATCACCCGGGGCATGCTATGCTTTGAGGGCGAAATTGTGCCTGTAGGAAAAGTACGCGCGCCGGTCGGGGCCGGTGCAGAACCCACTGTCGGGCGAGGCTTTGAGAGGACGGCCGGTGAAGTTTGATCTCCTGCGCACACAAAGGCCGGAAATGCAGCAGCTTGAAGGCGAGCACTCCGGAGGGGTCCGCCGCATGCTGCATTTTCTTCCCGCCTTTCTTACCTTTCTTGTCGCCTTGGGATTGTCCACTTGGGCGTGGCGTACGGCGCGCAGCGGGCTTGTAGCAGGAGATCTGGCAAGGTTCAGGGCCTGTTGCGATCAAGTACTGCAAAGCGTTGTAAACAGGTTTCTCGCTTTTGAAGCCGTTCTGCGGGGAGTAAGCGGTTTTCTTGCGGCCAACGAGAATCTGACCGAAGAGAATTGGAGAGGCTTTGTCGGGCGGCTCCAGGAGGTGCCGGGTACCGAGTCCCTTAAGGACATCCTTTTTGTTGAAATCGACCGCCGTCGCCGGGCCAGGGGCGAAACGCCGGGCGAGACGGGGCTTGGGGGACTGGAAGGAGCCTGCAAGGTACTTTTTGTGTTCCCGCCGGGAGGAGCCGACAGGTGGAAGAGCCGAAATCTCCTCAGAGCGGAACCCCTGGCGCTTGCTTTCAAGTATGCAGCGGTAACCGGCCTGCCTGCATTAAGCGATATGGTTTTGCGCCCCGGCGGTGATTCAACCAAGTACGTTGTGTTGTGCTTTCCGGTTGTGAGCGAGGATTCTGAAAAAACGGCCGGGCGTTCTTCAAGGCCGCCGGTGCTCGGTTGGGTCGTGGGTTGGATTGATGTGGAGAGGCTGCTGCGCGACGTAGTCGATCTGACTGGCCGCAAGGTGGCCCTTGATGTGTACGAAGGGCTTCAAGTTCGCCCGGCGAAGAGGTTGTACACGGACGAATCCGACACGCAGCACATAAAGACTTTACCGCGACACCTGCAGAATCCTATTCAACGGCGGTTCAACTTCGGTGGCAGAACCTGGACTTTCCTCTGCCGCCCCGGGAAGGGTTTTCTCCCTCAAGGCCACCCTTCAACTCCGTTTCTGGTGCTCCTGCTGGGGGCGTTCTGTTCTCTGGTTGTAGGAGGTCTTGTTGCGATCCTCACGGCGCGGCGCAGTGAGGCGCTGGTCTTGGCCGGCGCTATGACCGCAGCGCTGCGGGAAAGCGAAGGCTGGGCTCAGAAACTGGCTTTGATAGCAGCCCGTACTGATAAGGCCGCTGTGATCTTGGACCGCGACGGGAGAATCGAGTGGGTCAACAAGAGCTTCTGCGATCTTACGGAGTTGGCGGAAGAGGAGGTGCTCAGTAAGCCTTTCACCGCGGTTCTTGAAGGACTCATGACCGATCCCGCGGTGCTCCAACAGATCGAAGAATGCCTTACAGCCGGAAAGTCTTTTCAGGGGGAAATTCTCAACGCAAGCAAATACGGCCGGACCTACTGGCTGGCCCTTGAGATTCAGCCCAACTACGACGAAGAAGGCCGTGTAGCCAATTTCACGGCCCTCGGGTCGGATATAACGCAGCACAAACAGGCAGAAGAAAAACTCCTCGGCGCCAAAGAAGCGGCTGAGGCAGCCAGCCGGGCCAAGTCAAATTTTTTGGCCAATATGAGTCATGAGATCCGCACACCGATAAACGGTGTTGTAGGAATGCTGAAATTGCTCGAGGAGACGGAGCTCACCCAAAGGCAGCAGCGGTATGTGCGGACCGCGCTGGCTTCAGCCGATGCCCTTATGAACGTTATAAACGATATTCTTGATTTCTCCAAAATCGAGGCGGGGAAGCTCGAGCTTGAGGATATACCTTTTGACCTTTACGAAGTTGTTGAAAACGTAATGACGATGTTCGCCGAGCGGGCCGAACGCAAAGGGCTCGAGCTGGCATATCATATTGACCGGACCGTACCGCGTTTCGTGCGGGGTGATCCGAACCGCCTGGGCCAGGTTTTGATAAACCTTGTGGGTAACGCGGTTAAGTTCACCGAACGGGGGGAGGTTACGCTCTCGCTGTCCGTGGACAGGCAGCAGGAGGGAGAAACGGCCTGCCGGTTTACCGTCCGCGATACCGGGATCGGTATGAGCGAGCGGCAGAAAGCCCGCCTTTTTGAACCCTTCTCACAAGGGGACAGCTCAACTACGCGGCGCTACGGAGGAACCGGTCTGGGCCTTGCAATTTCCCGGGAGCTTGTTGAGAGAATGGGCGGTTTCATGGGGCTTGAAAGCCGCCTGGGAGCCGGAACCACATTTTGGTTTGTTGTGAACTTCCCTCTGGCGCCGATC
>CAZGYL010000571.1:0-3885 GCA_964529985.1 uncultured Planctomycetia bacterium
GGGCAAGACGGTGGCGGTGCCTCCGGACGGCTTTCTTGCTGAAGCCTCCAGGCTCTGCCGCCGCTACGGAACGATCCTCATAGCCGACGAGGTCATGACCGGCTTCGGGCGCACCGGGAAGTGGTTCGCCTGCCAGTGGGAGGAAGTGGACCCGGATATCGTTGTGGTTGCGAAGGCTCTTTCCGGAGGATTCGTTCCGGTCGGTGCGATACTTTTCAAGCGCTGGATCTACAACAAAGTCTTCAGTTCGCTTGAACGCTGCGTAATCCACTCAAACACCTTCGGCCGCGGGGGCATGGCAATGGCGGCCGGTCTGGCAACGATTGAGGTCATCGAGGAAGAGGGGCTGGTTGAAAACGCCAGGATTCAAGGTCAGAAGCTGCTTGCAGGACTGCGCGAGCTGCAGGCCGGCTCGAAGCTCATAAAAGATGTGCGGGGCAAAGGGCTCATGATCGCCGTTGAGATGCAGCCCCCCAAGGGGCTGTGGGGGCGCCTGTCCGGCGCGATCATGGGATCGCTTTCTCCGGGACTCCTGGCCCAGGCTTTTGTCGTGCCCCTCTTCAGCGATCACCGTATTTTGACTCAAATCGGAGGATACGGAGCCGACGTGATAAGGCTTCTCCCTCCTCTTATCATAGGGGAACGTGAGGTGGAGCGTTTTCTGAGCGCATTTCAGGAGGTGCTCGAGCAGGCAGCGAAGTTTCCCGGGCCGATCTGGGAGATCGGCAGCCGTCTGGCCAAGGTGGCCCTCAGCGGGCGGGAGACCGGCGAAGGAAGGTGACGAGCGCTGTGACCCACATTCCCGGGTTTCAACAATTCCTTAAACTGATCGCCCGCAGCAGCCTCAGACACCCGTTTCTGACCTGCACCTTGTGGGTGGTCCTCGGTGTGGGCTGCGTCCTGCTTGCGCTGTTTTTCCTCAAAGTCGATGCGAACGAAGACAACCTGATCTCAAAAGATCTTCCCTACAATAAGCTGTACTGGGAGTATCTGCGGACTTTCGGGGATCTTGAGTTCGTCTACGGCGTAATCGAGGTTCCTCCTGCACGGGATCCCGAGGATCAGACTCACCGAATCCGAGCGGCTGAGGCTGCGGACGATTTTGCAAACCGCCTGAGGCGCCTCCAGGAAGAGGGTTTGGTACGCGAGGTTGTTTCCCAGATCAAGCCGCCTTTTTTTGAAAAGCGTTTCCTGCTTCACCAGGACCCCAAGGAGCTTCGCGCGCAGCTGGAGCAACTCACCCGCTCGGTACCCGGACTCAAGCTTGTTTTGGAAAGCAGGGACTTGGTTTCGCTTCTCAAGGGGATCCAAAAGCTTTTCGGCCCCGGCTGGCTTGCACCGGGAAAGGATGACCAATCGGTTCCGGAATCCGAGTTTGAGCGGGGAGCGGTTCTCCTGCAAGGGATTTTCACTGCGATCCGGAATGCAGCCGCCGGCCTTCCTCTCGGTGATCCTCCCCAGATCCTGCCGCCTTTCCCTTCCCGAGAACTCTGGCTTGAAACCCACCTTTTTACGCAGCGCGGCAGTGAGCCCGGGCGCTACGACGTTACAAAGCCCGGATTAGTGTTGGTTCAGATCCTCCCCCACAAGGACTTTGCAACGCTCCTGATAATCGATGAGCCATTGCGCCGGATCAGGGAAGCTCTCAGGGAAACAAGAGCCCGCTATCCCGACCTGCGCATGGGCCTCACCGGACGTCCGGTCATTCATGCAGACGAGATGGAAACCACCAACCGCGACGTGCGAAAGGCAACCGCAATGGCATTCCCGGTCGTGGCTCTGCTCTTCTTCCTGCTCTTCCGGAGCATCCGCAGGCCCCTTCTTGCGCTTTTTTCTTTGGCGCTCTCCATTGCCTGCACTTATGGATTCGTAACCATCGCGATAGGCCGGGTGAATCTCCTTTCGGTGGTTTTCATTCTGATCCTGATCGGGCTGGGCGTAGACTTCGGCATACACATATTGGCGCGTTACATGGAAGAGCTGCAGCACGGATTCGAGCCTAGGAGGGCCGCCCTGCGTTCGGTTCTGAGGGCCGGGCGGGGCTGTGTGGCTGCAGCTTTGACCTCGGCCGTTGCGTTTTTCAGCGCACTTTGGACGGACTTCACAGGACTTGCCGAATTGGGAGCCGCTGCAGGCGCAGGAATACTTCTATGCCTCTTGGCCGCGCTTTCTTTTCTGCCCGCTGCACTCTACCTGCTTGACAGGAAACGCGCGGGGGGCGGGAAGGTAAGGCCCATTGTTTCCCTGCCGCTTCTCACTTACACGGTCCGCTGGTCAAAGCCGCTTATCGCCATCTCGCTTGTTCTGTTGCTCGTGGCAAGCCCGCTTTGCCTGCTTGTCGGCCTGAACCGCAACTTGCTTGAGCTTCAAGCAGAAGGCCTGGAATCCGTCTATTACGAGCGTGTCTTGATCGAGCAGTCCGATATGAGCACATGGGAAGCGGTTTGCATTGTACCGAACGCCGAAGAAGCGCGCAGATTGGCAGCCCGACTTTCGCGCCTGCCTGAAATTCGAAGGGTGGAGACGATCGACACATTCATGGTTTCGCCCGAACGTGAAATCGAGAACCAGCGCATCCTGGCAAGCGCGTACGACAAGCTTAAAGTGATCAGGCCGGTTCCGGTTTCGAGCGACATTGATCTGAAAGAACTCAGAACTCTGTTGAATCAGTTCACGAGCCTCACCAGGCTTGTACCGGCAAGTGCTGTTCCGCCCGCGTGGCGCAGGGTGATAAGCTCTCTGGGCGAAGCCTCAAAAGCCCTGGAGCAACCGAAGGTCCCTGCACCACAACTCAGGCAAAGCCTCTTGGATTATCAAAAAAAGCTCCTCATTCCCGTGCGCAACCGTTTCGCTGCGTATCTGTCGGCGCTGAACCCACCGCCGGCGGGAATAAAGGACCTGGATCCGGTTTTGAGACGGCGGTTTGTTTCTGAAAAAACAGGCCGGCACCTCGTGCGCGCTTACCCGGCGGGCAATGCTTGGGAATACCCCGTTCTTGAGAAGTTCGTAAAATCGCTGCGTTCGGTTTTCCCGCAGGTAACAGGGGTTGCGGTCAACTTCTACGAGTCGGTACGCGTTATGGAACGGTCTTTTGCAACCGCGCTCGCCATTGCCCTTTCCTGCGTGACGATTCTTGTTTTCGCAGACATGCAATCGGCCCGATACAGCTTTTTCGCCCTCGGAACCCTTGCGGCCGGGATCATTTACACGCTGGGGGCAATGGGCCTTATCGGGCTTGAAGTCAACCTGGCCAACTTTTTCGCATTTCCCGTTATGGTGGGAATTGGTATCGACAGCGCCTTCCACCTGATCCACAGATTCAGGGAAAACGGTTCGGGGGCTCCGTGCCTGAGCCCTATAACCGCAATGGCGGTTGTGCTGAGCTCGCTTACCAGCTTGGTGGGATTAGGTTCGCTTATGAGCGCCGCGCACAGAGGGGTGGCCTCGCTGGGCAAACTGCTTGCTCTGGGCACCGGAATGTGCCTTGTGGCCTCATTGATCCTGCTTCCCGCGTTCCTGTGTGCTTTCGGGGACCGTACTCCCGCACCTTGGCTCAGAAAGAATGAAGGGCTTGATGATCTGTGAGTGAAAAAGCGCCTCGAGGCGTAATGGGCGGCCCTGGAAAGGTGCCCCAAGAGCAACCCGTTCTGACCCTTCTTGCGGCTTTGCGCTTTGAGGCACGCGCCGCGCGCTCGCTCGGTTTGAAACCGCTTTATGAAGGCAAAGGGAAAGGGGCGCTTTCTTACATAGGGGTGGTCCGCCGCTCACCTGTTGCTCTCCTTGAGGTGGGGATCAGAGCTTCACGATTGCATGCACTTGAGAACTCCCCGATCCAGCAACCCCTGAAAGGTTTCTTGGGTATCGGAATAGCAGGCGGACTTGACC
>CAZGYL010000572.1:0-3884 GCA_964529985.1 uncultured Planctomycetia bacterium
AGTCGGGGTCTGGCCGGAGTCGAGTTTGGCAAGCGAAAGCAGGTTTTCCACCATAGACTGGGTCTGCTCAACGATCTTCAGGCTCGTGGCGATCGCCTCTCGGTACTCCGCCGGCGGCCGATCCCGAGTGAGTGCCACCTCCAAAGTCGAACGAATCCCTGCAAGGGGAGTGCGCAGCTCATGGGCCACATCGGCGGTGAGGTTACGTTCGCGCCTGAAAGCGGCTTCGATCCGCGAGAGGAGCTCATTGAGTCTGTGCACAACCACGCGCAGTTCGAGAGGTGTATTCTGGGGATCAAGTCGGACGCCCAGATCATTTTCACCGATAGCGCTTATCCGCCGCGCAACACCGCGCACGGGGATAAGCCCGAAATGAGCCACCGCTGCAGCCACACCCACCGAAAGGAGGAGCGCCGCCGCTCCCACTGCAAGCAGCAACGTACGCAATCCGGCCAAAGTCCTTTCTATATCCGCGGTCTCTCTGCCCAAAACCAGGATAAACCCGTCAGCGGCGCGTGTATTCCCCTTTTGTTCTTCCTCACCCCTCTCCTTCTTTTTCCGCATCAACCGCAGGGCCAACAGCCTGCCGCGCCGCCCGTCGGGAAGAGACGCGTTTACAGCTACAACAGTGCCGGCGCCTTGGGGCCGGACGAAAGGCAAATCCTGCTTGCCGAGGGAAGGAGAACGCGCAAGAACACGACCGTCGTGCGACCATATTTCGAAGTATTCCGGGCGGGAACGCCTTGAGAACTCCTCCAGATCGACCTCATCAAGCTCCATGTGGAGTCTTCCGCCCTCTATCTCAACCAGACCTGCAAGAGTTCTTGCCTTAGCGTCCAGCAAGCGGTCGAACTCACTGAAAAGCCGGGCTTTTACAGACACATAAAGCAGAACCCCCGTAAGTCCGAGCAGGGCTCCGGTTCCCAATGCCGTTCCGGCAAGCAGGCGCATTCGGAGGGATTGCATCAGGTCTCCTCCCCCAGCACATATCCCAAGCCCCGGCGCGTGTGAATCAGCCGTGGCTTTCCGGGCCGTTCGATTTTTTTCCTGAGGTATCCGATATACACGTCCACAACATTGCTCTTTATTTCATCGTTAAAGCTGTAGAGGTGCTCCCAGATTTCCGTACGAGTAACAACCGAACCGGCGCGCAGCGCCAGAAACTCAAGAAGCGCATATTCGCGCGCCGTCAGCTTCAGTTCTTCTCCTCCCCGGCGCGCCCGGCGTGCCGCAGTGTCGACTTCCAAGTCGGCAATTCGTATCACAGGGTCTTTTCGGTCGTACTTGCGCCTGATAAGGGCACGGACCCTTGCCAAGAACTCCTCAAAGGCAAAAGGCTTCACCAAGTAGTCATCCGCCCCCAGATCAAGCCCCCGCACGCGGTCCTCTACGCCATCACGGGCGGTGAGAATGAGGACCGCAGCGCCGCCGCCCGCCCTCCTGAGCTCACGAAGCACGCTCAGGCCGTCACGCTTCGGTAGCATGAGGTCGAGCACTATCACGTCGTAGTCGTTCGAACGGGCCAACCACAGAGCCTCTTCACCGTCTTCGGCGGTGTCAACCGCCATACCTTCTTCAGAAAGCCCGCGCCTGAGAGCGCTACGCAGTGGTTCGTAATCTTCAACAACCAGAATCCTCACATCGCTCTCCCGCAATGCAAAGCGAGGCCGGGACCGAACCAGCGACCCCGGCCTCGACCACCCCCGGAAAGAAAGGGGGATTCAGGCCCCTGCCGGCGCCTCAATCCCGCTCGCGCTCACGTTCGCGTTCCCTTTCTTTCCCTCTCCGTTCGCCTTTCTCTTCTTTCTCGCGTTCCTTCTTTTTAACCACTCTCTTGAGAACCTTCCCGGTGGGGCTTACAAGGTACTCTGTTTCTCCCCGGGCGTCGCGTACGGACAACTCAAAAATTATGATGACCTTTTTCTCGCATTCCAAGCCCTTTTTCCCACGAGCGAGCTTGCGGGCAACGCGTTGCACCGCCTTTGGCAACCGTTTGACCGCAACCGTCTCTTCGAGCTCAACAAGTGAGCCGTCAGGGGCCACCTTGGCCTCGTGACACACCTCCTCGGCCTCCCACTTGGCCTCAAAAAGCCCTTCCTCTTTCTCGATCTTAGCTATTTTGGCCCTGCGAACGAGCCGTGCCAAAGTCTTACGCACAGCCGGCGGAACCTTTTTCAGGGAAAGAGCCTTTTCAGCCTTCTTCTCGGCCTTTTCCCTCCGCTCACCATGCTCCCTCTTTTCGGCCTTCTCCTTGCGTTCGCCGCGTTCCCTCTTTTCAGCCTTCTCTTCGCGCTTACCGCGTTCCTCGACTTTTCGGGCCAGAACCTTGCCGTTGGGTGCAATCACCAACTCGACTTCTCTACCTTCCCGGAGGGCCTCAACCTTGTATACTGCTTTCCCTTCCTTAACCTTTCGCTCGATCTCTTTAATCTTAAGCCCTCTCAGAGCCCGCGCGATCGTGGCACGCACCTTCGGGGGAACTTTCTTCAGGGCCAGCTTTTGTTCCTTCTTGGGGCCTTCCCTCTCCCCTGCAAAAGCCCCCACGGTCATAAAGGCAACAAGCGCCACCACAGTCACAAGACCTGCAATCAACCGTCTACTCCGGCCTATCATGGGACACCTCCTTCTTCTCGTTGCCCCCCGCGGCGGCACGGCCCACCTCGGACCGTACGGCTGAAAACCGTCGCGGCACATTATTTACATGATACATACGAACCATGAGAAGACGGTGAGAGCCCCAAAAATATTCAGGGTTCGGCAGACTCCCCTCGAAGTCATTACGCCCGGGCTTTGAGGATTTTTGTCCTTTTCTTCAAGAACCTGAC
The DNA here is from genome assembly GCA_964529985.1 of uncultured Planctomycetia bacterium. Classification (GTDB taxonomy): domain Bacteria; phylum Planctomycetota; class UBA8108; order UBA8890; family UBA8898; genus CAZGYL01. The sequence continues at coordinate 2,826 of CAZGYL010000572.1, forward strand.
CACTACATAGAAAAGGATCGCTGCAGCTCCGAGGACAGCCCATCCCATGTCAAGTGCGGGTTGGTTCTCAGCAAAATATCCGCAACCAGATCCAAGAAACCGAAGCCCAGAAGCACTATCGAAGCCGAAGTGTGCTCCTTACGCAAGACCCTCCTGAAAGAAAAAGGCCGCTGGGGCGGTTTCCATTTTTTGAAGTCCGGAATGATAGCGTGCGTTTCGCGTGCCCACCTCTCGTAGGATTCGCCGAAACGACGCTTCAAAAACTCCTCCTCAGCGAAGATAATCCGCTCATAGTGCAAAAGAGCAAGAAGAGCGCCAACAAGTGCAAACCACCAAACCTGGACGAAAAGAAGCACCCCGGCCAAAATCACGGCGTTTCCGAGATACAAAGGGTGACGCACGATCGAATACATACCTGTCGTGTTGAGCCTGGCCGCCTTAAGGCCCCCTGTATTTCTGCCTGAAGTCCCGGAAGGAGCGAAGCCTACCGTCACACACCGGATCGCCAACCCTGCAAGTGAAATCAACAAGCAACATACTTCGTAAAGGTTTTCCGCCAGATCCCCGAAATGCCTTTCCATGTACTCAGAGCGAGCCAGCGCGGGCAGGGCCCCAAAAAAGCAAGAGGCATGGAGCCCAGCCCCGCCACTTGAAGAGAAACCTGCCTTCGCGCTCGAGCTCCTCGGTGCCCCTCATCGGTATTTCCCTCCGCCACGGCCTCTGTGTGTTGGATCTCGCTTTGGGTAACGCATGAAAGCCTATGGTAAGGGCGCGGCCTACGGGGTACAACTACAAGATGATCAATGGCAGATTAAAGCACGTCTTTAACGATCAGAACCGCTGCCACAGAGAGCAATACGATACCGAATATACGCTTCATCGTTTCCGGCTTCAGCCATCCGGCCATCAGGCGGGAGCCTGCCTGGCTTCCTGCAACAACCCCTGCAGCGCAGAGGAGCCAAAGCAGCCATCGCGGGCGCGCTGCGGTCAGTACATGGGAGAGAAAGCTTGAGATACCCGAGCATGTTACAACGAAAGAGGAAGTCGCCGCTGCGACTT
>CAZGYL010000573.1:0-3876 GCA_964529985.1 uncultured Planctomycetia bacterium
CCTAAGTGACTGGAGTTCAGACGTGTGCTCTTCCGATCTGCGGCCTTCTGATGAGCGGCGGTAGGGTCATACGGTTCTTTATGCTCGGTTTTTCCTGTTATCCGGTAGTACTTGATGCCCGTGTATTTCCGAAAGCCGAGCGGATGAATGTAGGGCCGAATGTACTCGTACTCGAGATCAAATCCTATGTCGCGGTAAAAATCGCGGTAGTAATAATCACCAGGGTATCCTTCGCGCGCACTCCATACTTGCTTGGAGCTCTCAAGATCGCGCCCGAAGCACGCTATGTGGGTCCCGGGACAGATAATAGGAGCGTAGACACCGTAACGGGGCCTCGGTGTGGCGTGAAGCACGCCGTGCGCATCGACAAAGAAATAACGCAATCCGGCTTCTTCGAGAATCGGCAGAACATTGGGATCGAAACCGCACTCCGGAAGCCAGATACCCCGAGGTCGCATGCCGAGGTAATGCCGGTGCGCCTCCAGGGCCGCATGCACCTGGGCACGAACGGCTTTCTCGTTCACTCCCAAGAGCGTGAAAAGACCGTGGGTGGCCCCGCAGGTGATAAGCTCCAGGTGACCGAGCTCGGCGAATCGCCTGAACGCGTTGATGATGTTGCGGTCATATCGTTCCACGAACGTCGCACGGGCATGCGTCAGGCGCCAGTGGTACATGAGCGCAAGGCGGTGAAACTCAGGCAGCCACCGCGTGCGCTCGACTTCTTTGCCCGCAAGCTCTATAAGCCGGTCCAAGTGCCTCAGGTAGCGGCCCGTAAGCAAAGAGTCCGCCATCATGGAAAGCAAAGTCGGGGAAAGAGACAAGGTAAGTTGAAAAGGAACTCCGTCATCATGGAGGCGCTCGAAAACGTGCACGAGCGGCAGATACGTTTCCGTCATGGCCTCGAAGAACCAGTCCTCTTCGAGGAATTCCTCGTGCTCCGGGTGGCGCACAAACGGAAGGTGGGCATGCAGAACCAAGCTGAGGTATCCCTTCGGGGTCATGAAACCGTACTCCTCTTTCCCTTCTTGCCTATCGCTCACAGACGGCCCGAAAAACTTTCGCCCGGCCGCCTTCTTACTGATCCAACAAAACGTTATCAGGAACCTCGGTCGTTCTGGTTACGGTCGGTATGATCCGCCGTTCTTCGAGACCGTCCGGCGACACCGCTCGGGCCTCGATACGCTGAGTGCCATCAGGAAGGGCGAAACGCAATGTGAAGGATCCGTCGGGACGCAACGCGACCGGGTGGCCTTGCACCGTTACGCGCGCGTTCGGCACGGTGGCGCCGTAGATGATGAGCTCGGCATCCAAAACGAACCAGAAACTTCGCTCTTTCTCCCCGCCTTCCGCCCGCACGGGGCTGCCGCCGAAACTCGACACAGCGCCGGAAGCTATCTCCGAACGCAACCGCTCTTCAAGCATACGCCTGAGCTCAAGCGAGCTCTTGCCGACTTCCAACCCGCCTGAAAGTGCGTACATTTTTTCGTAATATTCTTCCGAAAGCGATCTCCAGCGGTCGTCGATCACATCGGACATGCCGGCGGGCGGTGTCCTCACGCGATTGGACCGGGCCAATGTGATAAACCGATCAGGCGGGACGGCCAACCCAAGCTCCCCTTCATACGAACGGTCGGGGTTGACCTTTACGTACCAATTCCGCGCCGCGTCATCAAGCCGGATATCGAAGCTGCTGCTTGTACTCTCTCCGATCTCGTGCAAACGCAATACACGCTGGATGGACTCTTCGGGGGGTTGGCCTGCTTCTGCAAGCGCATTCCGGTAATCGTGCTCGGATATTTCCCAGTATGCGTGGATCCAACAGGGATCCCGCACAAGCAGGACAAGCCTGGTTTCTCCGTATCCCTCGGGAATCTCTTCCTGCCAGACAGCCTGCGCAAGCGGCCGTTCTCCCTCTTGAGGGGGAGTTCGGGCAAATCCGCCTTCTTCGATTCGCACGCTCTTTCCCCCCGCCGGCTGCTTTTTCCCGCGGTTCCGCTTGACCGCCCCTTGCTGTTTCTTAGGCATGTTTCCCATCCTCGATCCAACTCTGTGTGGGGTTTTGCGGCGGGCGCGGATCGCTCCGCCCCCTGAACCGGACCCGCCGCTCGGTGTATTATGAGCCCTTCTGAGATTTCGACCGGATATGCAGGGTAACTTGAGTTCGTGCCGCGTGATACCGAGCGTCCCGGGGAAGGCACCAGCCCGTCCGGAAGTCGTACGCACTCTTACTCCCAAGCCAAAAACCCAGCTTGTACAATGGCATAATGGAATACGGCGTTGCAGCTCGGCCCGGCGCACTCAGCCGGTAAAGGACCGCGGTAATGAGAAAGGCTCTGAAAAATGCGGGCGGACCTTCGCGGCAAAGTAGTTGTGGCTCGTGACGCACAACTGAGAGACGCACGGGGGAATCTTATCCAGAAACGCGTTAATGACCTCCTGGGGCGGGCCCTCCGCCGGCTTTCCGGCACGGACGAACGGAAGTTTTGGAGCAGCCTGATAAGCACTTCCGACACTGTAGGGCTGAAAGTGAACTGCCTCGCCGGAAGGCGCCTTTCCACCAGTGTGGAGGTCGTAAAAGCAATAATTGCAAGCCTGGAGCGCTCCGGGTTCGATCCCGCCAAGATCCTGGTTTGGGACAGGAGCGATCGGGAACTTCTGGCCGCCGGTTTCCCCCTGCATTACTCCGGGAGCCCGTGGCGCTGCTTCGGTACCGACAGAGTCGGCTACGAACGCCGGATATCACTAAGCGGTCAGGTAGGCTCCTGTCTTTCGCGGATTCTGACTCGAACCTGCACCGTGCTCATAAGCGTAGGTGTCATGAAAGACCATGATCTGGCAGGGATCTCAGCGGGTCTGAAGAACCTGTTCGGGTTGATTCACAATCCCAACAAGTATCACGACAACACCTGTGACCCGTATGTCGCCGACGTAGCCAACATGCCTGAAGTGAGGCGTAAACTCCGGCTCACAGTGGTCGACGGCACGCTGGCCCAGTGCCACAACGGTCCCGGTTACAATCCGGCATACGCTTGGAACTTCAACGGAGTTGTTGTGGGGACCGATCCGGTCGCCGTCGATCGGGTCGTTTGCGAGATTCTCGACCGCAGGCGGCGGGAAAAAGGCCTGAAGAGCCTCCGAGAAGCCGGCAGGTGGCCTTCCTATCTCCTTACCGCAGCCAAGTACGGCCTCGGTGAAGCCGACCTTTCCAAGATCAACATTCTGGAGGAGGGCAATGGATAAGCGCTCACCCGGGTTCGACAGGCGCACGTTTCTGAGAAGCCTTGCTGTAGCCGGCGCAGCCGGCATGACATGTTCCCCTGCGCTCGGCTCTCCCTCAGAGCTTCAGCCGCAAGCCGATCAGGAACGCTTCGTTAAGAAGGCCCGCTACGTAACAACGCTCAAAGAGCGCAAAGTGCGCTGTGACCTTTGCCCGCGTTCCTGTGAAGTCGCCGACCGGGAACGCGGCTACTGCGGGGTGAGAGAAAACAGAGGCGGAACCTACTACACTTTGGTGTGGGGCAGGCTCTGCGCCCTGAATGTTGATCCGATCGAGAAAAAGCCGTTCTTCCATTTCCTGCCCGGCACGACCGCTCTCTCGGTAGCCACAGCCGGGTGCAACATGGAATGCCTCTTCTGCCAGAATTGGGAGATCTCGCAGTTCCGACCCGAGCAGGTGCCGGCTTACTTCGTTTCTCCCGAAAGGCTGGCCGAGCTTGCAGCAAGCCGCAGAATCCCTTCGATCGCCTATACGTATAACGAGCCGGTTATCTTCTACGAATACATGTACGACAGCGCTGTTGCAGGGAACCAACGGGGAGTTCGGAGCGTCATGGTCTCTAACGGCTACATTCACCAAAAACCCATGGAGGCGCTCTG
>CAZGYL010000574.1:0-3867 GCA_964529985.1 uncultured Planctomycetia bacterium
GGTGCAGAGGTCGCCGCAGTGGTCAAAAAGCTGGGAATGGAAAAGGAGGTCTTTGTCCAGAGTTTCAAACCGGAGGCCGTTCACAGCTTCCACGAAAAATGTCCCGGTGCTGCGACCGGTTATCTCGTGGGAGGGGACGCTTCAGGGGACCCGAAAGTCAGAGCGCACCAGCATGCCGAGGCCGCCCGCCGGGCCGGTGCCAATACTGTCGTGGTTTATTGGGGAGCGTTGGATGCGGCCTACATCTTCGAGCTGCATCGCCTCGGCCTTGCTGTTTGGACATGGACAGTGGATGATCCCTCCTTTATGAAACGCCTCGGGGAAATCGGCATCGACGGCATCATAACAAACAGGCCGGATCTTTTCAGAGAGGTTTTCAGCGGAGCTCCAAGGTGAAAAGCTCCGGCGGACAGGCAAGTTGCAACCGGCCCGACCCGCAATCGCCATAGGTTTCAGGTAAAATCAAGAAAGCGTACGAGCTACATTTAAGGTGCGGGCAGGCTGGCAGGAAAAGTCCCCTGCGCTTGATCCCTTCCTCAAAAAGAAGCGCATAGGTGAGTGAGGGCCAGGAATCTTTTTGCATAACAGCCTTGGGGGTAATAAAGAGGAGATCCAAGACAACATTTCGCTTTGTGATCTCACAATCTGCTTCAAGGTTGTCTGCAGGAGGCAGTTCCCCCGGAGCTCGGGCTTCACTCTGAAATCGTCCGGAAATAATTCTTACTGCCGCTGCAAATGCTCCGTTATCACCGAAATCGAGACTGAAGTACAGATTCTGTTCTGGGTTGTTTCCAATTGCACACCTTATCGCTGCTCCATACCGCAGCGAGAGCTCGGCGAACCTAAAACGTGCCAAAAATGCACAAGGGTTAATACGATCCACAGTCCATCTCAAGGGCGTTTTCTTGGTCGGGCTCCACCTCATGCTCAAGCGCCCCGGCTTTGAGGGTGCGCGCGGTAGGAACTTGACTGTAAGAACCTCCTTCAAAGCGTGCTGCCACTGCGAAAGATTGAGCTTCTCCGAGCTGGCCTCTGCAAGCAAAGCTGCAAACTTGTAAAGCCTCTCATAGCGACAAGCGGCCTCTTGAGGCCGGCTGCTTGCGGCATGAAAGCCTTCTACTCCTTTTAGAACCGACAGAGCTCTGGAAAATGCTCCGGCTTGGAGAAGCTGGGGCACCAAAGCCAAGGCGCGACCAAACCGCTGGCTTTTCTCACCTGCTTTGCTGCAGGCAAGCAGAAACGAACAGGCCGCAAGGTCGAAAAGGCCGTATTTCTGAAAAGCAAGGTCCAAGCGCTCAAGCGAAGAGGTTGTGAGGAAATAATCACCGCCTGAGGGCTCAGGGCTGTGGAGCTCCTTCTTCTCCTGTACGCCGAGGATCCAAAACCGCCCGGGTTTTTTGAAATCGGACGAAAGAATTTCGCAGCGACCGTCGCCTTTCAAATCAGCCTTGATCCAGCCGCCGGTTGAATCAAACCTTGCTATTTCTTCCAGCGTCCACGGGTTGAGAAAAGCGATCGCACCGTGGGGTTCTCCGAGCTTCGCCTCTGGGAGCGGAAACGAAACCCTACTACCCGCGCAGAGCAATCCGAATTGCCGGGCACGGGCGGCAGGGGGCTCCCAGAAAGACAGGGCAGTTACCGAATGAACGATGGCGCCCCTGAAAAAATCACAGCCCGAGTGCCGCCAAAGCCGCGGTGTTTTCCGCGCGGCCAAGATTCTTGCAGGCCGACTTTCCGACCGGATCGGCAGGAGGTAAACGCCGGGCCTGACCGCATCCGTGGGTAAGGGCTGGAGCAGAACCTGCGGAGGATCATCCACGCACAGAGCAAGGCGGTGATCAAGCACGCAAAGTCCCTGGACATGGCCTCTTAAGATCGGGATTGCTTTGAATGTGCCGTCCCCTCGTGCTTTTATGAGGACCACTCCGAAGGGCTCTCTGGTGTAATAGCAGCCTGCATAGAGGAGATCGCCTTTTTCGTTTGGAACGCGGACCAGTGAAGGCACATCGCTCCACGCAAGACCTTTTTTCGGATCGGGCGCTGAAACAAGCGTGTGGAAGCGGAGGCTGTCGCTTCGCGGATCAAATCGGTAAACCGCGATTCTCCTTTGGACCTCGATCCCAGGGACTTTTCTGCCGACTGTGGTCAGCGCTACGAAAAGATCCCTTCGCCCTCGACCTCTTAGATCGGCGGCACAGGCGCTTTGAACCTTGCTGGGCTGAGGAGCGAGGTGAAGAACTTTCAGGTGCGATCCCTCCAAACGGAAGACTCCCCACTTGTACCGCTCAGAGGACTCGGATTCCTTCGAGAAAAACGATAGGACGACTTCCTTTACCGGGTCCGAAGGGTCAAGGTCGACGATGTTCGCACTTACGAGGTACGCGCCCGAAAGCTCAGCGGGTAGGTTTTCTTCTTTAGGTGCGATACGCAGGAGCCGTGAGCCTTGGAGTCTGTATATCCCCCAGCTTGAAGGACCGCGCAGTATGATTTCGTCGGGCCCTTTTCCATCAAGGTTGCCGGCCGCAATCGGGCTTAGCGTTTCTGAAGCGGGCGTTGCTGCAACAGGGGTCTTTGTTAAATGTTTGGCAAGCCAAAGAAGAGCCTCTTGGTTCGGGTGGGTCTGGGAACTGGAAGGCCCGCTGTAGCTTTGCAGGCCGAATGCCAAAGCCCGCGCAGCGTCAAAGTCGCCCAAACGAATCTCGGTTTTAATCAGCAGGAGTGTTTCGTCTTCGCTCAAGCGGCTTACGCTTCGGAGAATTTCTTCAAAGACGGTACGTGCGGCTTGCGCAGGGCCGTATTTGTAAAGATATTCCGCGAGTTCATAAAGAGCTTTTCGCTTAACGGGAAAGGAATCGGACAAGGCAAAAGCTTTAAGATGCTCCTGGGCTGCAAGGGGCAGGCGGAGGGAACGTGCCGGAAGCGAGTCCTCATTCTGGAGGCGTTCCAGGAGCACTCCCTTAGAAAGGCAGATTCTTGCTTGAACGTCGTTTGTTTCTATTCCGAGCAACCCGCACAGTCCTTCGATCGTTTCCAACCGCCTTAGAATTGAGAAGGCCTGCATGGCGTCCGGCGTTTGTGTTTGCAGATTGTCGACCCAGGCGGAAAGAAACGCACCCGCTGCAACGCGTACGCAAAGCGCCGCAGTAATAATACACAGTGCCAAAAGAGCGGCGGTTGTCTTGGGACGTTTTCGAGCTACATAAAGCAGGAAGCCAAAAGGTTTTTTTCTCTCTGGACCGACCGGTACCCCTTTAGAGACTGAACGGAGGTCCTCGGCAAACTCTTCGGCACTGTGATATCGTTTCTCAGGGGAGCTGAGAGCTTTCGAAAGACAGGCCCTGAGGTTGTGTCCCAAGCTCCGCGGCAGGTTGACACGCGCAGGAGGAAAAGGAGGCTTTTGCAGGGTGAGAGCTTCGAGAAGCGTAACGGCCAGGGAGTAAATGTCGGATTGTTCGGTGCACCTGCCTTCGAGGAGAACTTCGGGGCTGCTGTAGCGCAGCGTTCCGACGGCCTCCTTAAGGCCTGCTGAAAAAGAGGGCCGTCTCAGTGCTGCAAGGCCGAAATCCATGAGCTTGAAAGACCCGTGTTCATCGATCCCGATATTGCCGGGCTTAATGTCACGGTGAATTACGCCGTGCCTGTGACTGTAGGCGAGCGCGTCGCAAAGTGAAGCGAATTCGGCAAGAATCCCTGCGCGGTAGCTACGGCTCTTTATGCCGCCTTCAGCCCAGTGAAAGGGAGGCTTTTTGCCTGAACGGAGAATCTCAAGGAAATCCGCCAAAGTCCCGCCGCTTGCGTATTCAAGAACAAGATAAAAAACGCTTTCAAGACGCCTCGCGTAATACAAGGTAACGATTCTGGGGTGGC
>CAZGYL010000575.1:0-3852 GCA_964529985.1 uncultured Planctomycetia bacterium
CCCACACCGGCCGAATCGTGTAAAGGGTCTCTTCGCTGCCCCCGACTCCGGGAACCGCCGGACCGGGGAACCTGTCCTGCCCTTCAAGCGCGTAACCCGCCCGGATCTCTTCCTGGCCGATACGGGCGGCGGCCCGCTCCACAAACGGGAACGGCCTCCTGCACGCAATACCTGCAAAAAGCGCTGCAAGAACTTCTCTCGGAGCCGTGTTTATGTTAACAGGCGCGCGGGGCTCGGAAGCCAAACTCTGGGTACCGAATATATGCGGGTGACCGACCTCTTGGTACACTACTCCGGCCATGTTCCGCGATCGGCCTCCCAAACGCTCCAACCGAAGCACAAGCTCGGTCATATCCTGAGGTTTCCCGGTGTTGGGATCGATCCAGGAGTGAACCGTGACGAAATCCGCAAGGAGTTCGAAGTTTCTCTGCCCTATGATCTCGGCCAGCTGTGCTTTGCTTGTGAAACGGCCGCCTTCAAGCTGCCTGCGGTAACGCACGATATCGGTGCCGCGGACTCTGTTCCCCTTCATTGGGAAATCCGCATAGAAGGGATTGACCTTGAACTCCGGGCTCTTCTCCATGATCTTGCCCAGGTTCTCAAGGATCATCGCGAGGTTATCAGTCCCGCAGTTAAGGTTGATCTGACTTGCACAATCAAGCACTTTGGCTCTGTAAGCGCAGCGGGCGACTCCTTTGACAGGTTCAAGAATCCCATGGAAGTACACCTCCTGATCTTTGAGCTCTTCGATAAGGTACCTGCCGGCGCCCAGCTCGCCCTTGCGCTTCGGATCCATGAAAAGCCACGGAGCACGAGGGTGGGTGTAGTGGTAGAAGTTGCTTGACCCGCGCAATTGTGAAGCCACCGCATCAACCGCCGAATGCAGAACAAAGTCAGCGGTCTGCGAATCCACGAAGTTGCGGGCCGCCTGTCTTTCAAGCCGCATCAGTGCGGCGAAAGTAATGCCCAAGAGAGTCAGAAGCGTCAAAAAAAGAAGCGCCAGGAGAAGCATGGCGCCTCGCCGGGCCTTCCCCGGTCGGTTTCTGATCAGGAAACGGTCATACCCCATGGCACCGCTCTCCTTACTACGTGCCCTTACAATCGCGCTGAGCCGCACCGCTCCACTCGCACAGAGCTCCAAAAGTCATCCATAAGGACGAAGGGGGGAAGCGGCCGTTGCACCGAACCGCCTGCAGTTCCCCCTGCGGGCGTTTCAGGGATCGTGTCAGCGGTAGATTTCGAGTCTACCACGCCCCCTTCCGGGGGACAACGCGGCGGGCGGAGCGCCTCAGCGTGCCGCCTGAAGCTCCCTCTCAGCAGCGGCTTTCCGGGCTGCTTTTTCGATCGCCTCCAGCAGTTCGGGATTCTCCTCAAGCAACGCCACCACCCGGTCCCGGCCTTGCCCCAATCTTTCTTCCCCGAATGTGTACCAGGCGCCTGTTTTCTTCACCACTCCCAACTGAGCGGCCACATCGAGTACGTCCCCGGCCCAAGAAATCCCCTTTGCATACAGTATGTCGAATTCCGCCATCCTGAACGGAGGTGCGAGCTTATTCTTCACCACTTTGACCCGGGTGCGGTTCCCGGTGATCCTGTCCCCCTCCTTCACCTGGCCCACTCTACGGATATCAAGGCGCATTGAAGCGTAGAATTTGAGCGCCCGGCCGCCGGTCGTCGTCTCCGGGTTTCCGAAGAAGACCCCGATCTTCTCTCTGATCTGGTTTATGAAAATAAGGACCGCCTGACTGCGGTTTGTCACTGCTGTGAGCTTGCGTAAAGCTTGCGACATAAGCCGGGCCTGAAGGCCCACGTGGCTGTCGCCCATTTCCCCCTCAAGCTCCGCCTTCGGGACCAGCGCAGCTACAGAGTCGACTACAACCACATCAACGGCGTTGGAGGAAACCAGCACTTCGGCGATTTCAAGCGCTTGCTCGCCGTAGTCCGGCTGGGATACAAGCAGCGTATCGATATCAACTCCCAAGCGCCGCGCGTATTGGGGATCCAAAGCGTGCTCGGCATCGATGAAGGCGGCGGTTCCTCCTTCCCGCTGCGCGTTCGCTATTACGTGCAGGGCCAACGTTGTTTTCCCCGAAGACTCGGGGCCGAAAATTTCAACGATCCTGCCGCGCGGGAAACCTCCCACCCCCATTGCAAGGTCAAGCGAAAGGGAACCAGAGGAGATCACGCGTACGTTCTCGGTCTCCCCGCGGGAGCCGAGGTACATGATCGAGCCTTTCCCGCAGCGCTTTTGGATCTGCGTAAGCGCCAGATCAAGAGCTTGCCTGCGTTGCTTGTCCACCTGCGGCTTCTTCTGCTGCACTTTCTGCGAACCGTCCCCGCCGCTTCCCGGCTTTTCTTTGCCCGTTTCGCCCGCCTGTGCGTTCTTTTTACCCTCCACAGTTTTCTCTCGAACCATAGTTACTCCTTGCTTAAGGTCCGTCCACACCAGAGGTCCGGCTCCCGGGGGAAGCCGGCGGGGCGTTTACCGGCCTCCTTGACGGCCGACCAGGTTGCATTGTAGCGTAGGAGAACCTCCGATCAAGGTTTCCTGCAGGCTGCGGTCGGAAAGGTTTCAAAAAAGAAAACCCAAGAGGCGTCGTGGAACCGGCGATCCGAAACTCAACCTCTTCGGCTTGGTACTTACCAACCCTTTCAGGTCTATGGTTGCTGCTTGCCGTGGGATGCAAAACCACGCTTCCGCCCGATATTGATCAAGCTCTGGACCGCGTTTGTCAGGAGAGCATTGCGCGGGGTGAGATTCCGGGAGCCGTCCTGGTTGTCGGGCGTCACCAGGACATACTCAAGCAGAAGGCATACGGACAAAGGGTGGTTGCGGGCAAAGGCGGAGAAGCGCTCACGCTTGATACCATCTTCGACCTTGCCTCACTTACCAAGGTGGTGGGCACGGCCACTGCCCTTGCGATTCTTCTTGAAGACGGACTGGTCAAGCTTGACGATCCTGTAGTCCGCTACGTTCAGTGGTGGCCTGATAAATCGCTTACACTCCGCCACCTGGCCACTCATACTTCAGGTTTCGCCCCCTACCTGCCGGCAAAAGAGGTGCGGACTCGATTCCCGGATCTCACCGGCAATCAAGCTGTGTTGCGCGCCATAGCAGCTCATAAGCGCCGCTATCCTATGGGTGAAGGTTTCTCCTACTCGTGCTTGAATTACCTGCTTCTTGCGCATGTGCTTGAGAAAGCCTGCGGGAAAAACCTCGAGGAGTTGCTCAGGCAGCGCGTATGGGCTCCACTCGGCATGCATGATACAACTTGGCGGCTGGCACCTGGGAAAAAGGAGCGTTGCGCGCCGACCGAGAACGGCCTGCGGGGCAGAGTCCACGATCCGCTTGCAGCACTGTACGGTACTGAAAACGGCATGCCGGGCAACGCCGGGCTCTTCAGCACCGGACCGGATTTGGCTCGCTTTATGGCTGCGCTTTCCTGCGGCGGTGTGCTTGGATCAACGCGAATCTTAAAGACGGAAACCGTGCAGGCGCTCTTTGCAAACCAAGCTCCGCCTTCCTCGGATAGTAAGAGAGGGTTGGGCTGGGTGATACCTGATCGGCCGAAATACCTTCCTTTCCCCGGTAAGTTCACCGTCCGCTACCACAAAGGCTTCACAGGGACTTTTCTCTGGATCGACTTGGAAAGCGGCGTCTATGTAGTGCTCCTTACTTCACGCCTGTACCCGAAGAGGGGCAACGCCGAGCCGATCCGAAGCAAGGTGGTTCAGATAATCGCCAAGAAATACATCCCGACTCTTCATAGCCGCACCTGACTCCTCCGCAGCAAGCACCAGGCGCCCCGAGTCCGGTTTTGGCAAGAAGCCAAAACCGGACGGTAGTTATTC
>CAZGYL010000576.1:0-3850 GCA_964529985.1 uncultured Planctomycetia bacterium
AGAAAAACGTACTCAACCTGTAGCCGTCGATATTCTTTGTGAACTCAACAAGCAGGTGGTGATCTATAAAAGAGCCCACGTCTATGTACTTGGCGTATCCCTCCTCGGGATCCCTGAAGCGGCTTGAGTAAAGGACCGATTCGAATTCGTTCAGGAAACCCAGCAGGTAGCTTCTTTGGGCCTGTGTAATGACCCTTTGGCGCGGGCGGGCCGGATTCTGGCGTTCTTTCGGATAAACGAAACAAAGGCTCGGATTGCGTGGAGTCTGAAAGCCTGCATCACCGGGATCGCGCCTGTCTTTCTTGAATATGTAGCCGCCTGTAACTTCAGGCTCTTTGTTTTGGGAGGCATAAATAGGAGTGATTGCAACTCTGTTTTCGTCTCTCTTTATTTTTTCGATAAGGACGTAGACGCCGTGGTAATCGGATGTACGCACCATTGTGCCGCGGCTCAAATAGAGCTCGAAGAAGCGGGTCCGCGGCGCGTATCTTCCGATCCAGTTGCTCCACTCGTAGGCAAGAACATTCCTCATAAGAGATTTGTCCGAATAGGGCGCATAGAGCACCCAGTCCGACTCGGGCGGAAGCCCCAAAAGCGCATGGTTCCGCTCGCGGTCCCATTCGTTTTCAAGCTCAAGCGCGAACATTTTCTTGGGAAACCCGAGCGAACTTGAACCCCGCCATTTCATAAGACCGCGGGTTGCAAAGGGCGCGAAATCAAGCAAGGAAGCCCTGCCTGAGAGTGAATCCATGACAAGAAGATAAACAGGGGTGTAGGTGTTTTCGTTGAAAGCACCGCCGAAGGAAAGCGCCACGACAAGGGGAAGGTTTGAACTGGCGTCGGAAAGACGCGGATCAAGCCGCGCGTACACGAAAGAGGAAGGCTCTCCGGGTACCATGTTCGGGCCGAAAGCCCGAGCGCGGATAACGGTCGTGCGGGTTATAGGAATAGGTTCCGTGTAAACCGGTGAGTTTTCGTCGGGAAGCGATCTGTCCAAGGTGTAGTGGATAACCGCCTCAGGATTGTCCACGCCCAACTCCACGGTGATGTTCTCCGTGTAGCAACCGCTTGGGTGCGAAGCCCTCACGGTGGGGGCCACCATGGCCGGGCCGTCAGAAGGGTTCGGAAGAAACGGAGTCGGATCGAGGAAGTAGCGCCGGTTTTGTTCGTCGATCCAAGTGATTGTCACAGCCTCAAGCACGGGCAGGAACAAAAGATCGTTGCCCGTCCTGGTGCGGTTCATGACCTGCGCGGCCAGGACGTTCACGCCCTGCCTGAGCATGCTCGTTGATCCGAGGGGAATTTCTTCGTATTGGAGCGCCTGACTTGTGTTGCGCGTTGCGGTCGCCTGACTCTTCCAGGTGAGCTCTTCAGGTGCATTACGGCGCGCGACTTCCACTCCGTTGAGATAGACCACGAAGCCGTCTTCGTATTTGACCCGAAGCCGCAATCCATCGAAGCTTTCCGGGTCCTGCACCGTAAAGGCAATTCGCACGTAGAGCGAAGCGTTGACCCGATAGAGGGCATCCCCTAAATCGGTCGCGATAAGGTCGGTGTAGGTCTGCGTCCGTTTCTTGTCGAATCCTACGCCTGTCGGGCCGCCGATCCATGTGGAGTCATCGAAGTCCGGATCCTTCCAACTGTCGCCCAGACTGTCGTCGGAGGGAACGAAATAGCGACCTTGGTGACCGGGGGCGATGAGCTCCACGGCCTCAGAGCCCATTGTGATGCCGTAGGATACATCCCTTGCTTGCTGCGGGAAAACGCCCCCGGGTGTTGAAACGACCGTGTGCGCGTCGGGCCCTATAAGCGCCAAGTACTCGGCGTCGCGGTCAAGCTTGAAATTCGTATGCAGCCTTGCGGAATCCTCGCGCCTGTCTTTGCCCGAGCAGAATACAATCAAGAAACCCCGCGGCGGGATCGTAACCTGGGGAAAGCGCCATTTCGCCGGTCTGTCCACATCGTCGGTAAGGTACCAGCCTTGGAGGTCCACTTCGTTGCGGCCGGTGTTAAAAAGCTCCACCCAATCAGGGTAGTCTCCGTCTTCGTCTGCAAGAACAGAGTCGTTGAAAGCTGAAAGCTCTGAGATGACAACCTGAGCCTGGGCGCTTCCGCCCCCGAGGCACAAGAGAAGAAGCAGAATTTGAAAGACAGACCGCATGTGTTCTGAGGATTTCTGCAAGCTCAAACGCACGCCGTTCTCCCTTGGTTGCACACTTCAGAGACCACCGGCGATTTTCCGCCCTTTTCTTACTCTTCCCATGGTAGCATAAGAAGCCCTGTGGGGCAGCCCGGAGATACACGGCCTGAGGTTTTCCAGCTTGCGCATGCAGGTGGGAAAGAGGCATAATCGGCGTTTCTGCTTGACTCTTGTAGAGGAGACAGCCATGGAACGGGACGGAATTTCAGTGCGCGAGTACCAGCGCAGGCGCCGGAAAGTGCTTGCGGCGCTTAAGGGAGCAGCAGCTGCGGTGTTTGCAGGGGAAGGTGCGCCGCCTCTTGTCGGAAGGTGGAGGCCGCATGCCCACTTTCGCTATCTCACCGGAATTGAAGATGAACCCGGAGCCGTCGTTCTCTTTGACCCGACGAATGAGGACCCCAGGCGGCGCATCACTTTGTTCCTGCGTCCGGTGGATCCGGAAGCCGACAGGTGGGACGGTTACCGCGAACAGATAAGCAGCGCTTTGAGGGAGAAGACAGGGTTTGATTCTATTCTTCGGCTGAACAAGTTTCCCGCGGCTCTCACTGAAGCTGCCCGCCGGAGCAAGCGTGTAGCCTGCTTGCACCCCCTGAGCGCATACGACTGTCCGGTGTCGCCTGACCTTGCCGTTTTCCAGAAGATCGCCGACCGCGTGCCTGCATTGACCATTGAGGACCGAACGCAGCTGCTTGCAGGCATGCGGGCTCGCAAATCACCGGCTGAGCTTAAGCTGATCCGGCGTGCAATCGAGGCTACGGCCGCGGGCTATAGGGCCGCCATGAGGGTCCTGCGCCCTGGGGTCTCCGAAGCAACGGTCCAAGAGGCGATAGAAGCTGAATACCATGCGTTCGGGTCGCGCTTTCCTGCGTTCAACACCATAGTGGGGGCGGGTCTTAACAGCACGATTCTGCACTACATGCGCAACGACGGCATAGCCCGCGAAGGCGACGTTGTTGTGATCGATTCGGGCGCAAGTTGCGGCGGCTATTCTGCTGATGTAACGCGCACGTTTCCTGTTTCAGGCCGTTTTACAACCGAGCAGCGTAAGCTTTACAACGTGGTGCTTCGCGCGCAGGAGGCTGCAATAAAGGCGGCGCGTCCGGGCGCAACCCTCGCCCAGGTGGACATGGCCGCCCGGCGGGTCATCGAAAACGCCGGCCTGGGCGACTACTACATTCACGGCGTGGGGCACCACTTGGGACTTGAGACCCATGACATCTGCCCGGACGGACCCCTCGCACCGGACATGGTGATAACTGTGGAGCCGGGTGTATACCTGCCCGAGAAAGCAATAGGAATCCGCATTGAAGACGATGTGCTTATCACCAAGGAAGGGAACCGGGTGTTGACCGCTTCGATACCGCGCCGGCCGAACGAAATCGAACGTGCGATGGCCGAAGCGCGGAAGGCCCGCAGTGGAGCCTAAAGAATTTCGAGCAATTGGGCAAGCTCGGTGAGAACCAAAGTGGGCCGGAGTTCTGCAAGCCGGGTGTCCTCGGTGCGCGGCCGGTATGAACGCCTGTCTCCTGCAAAAAGTGCGGTGCGGCATGCAAGAGCGGCCGCGGGTTTTATGTCGTTAAGCATATCGTTTCCAACGTAAAGGGTTTCATGGGGGGTGATTCCTCGGCGCTTGAGCGCTGCGAGAACGGG
>CAZGYL010000577.1:0-3846 GCA_964529985.1 uncultured Planctomycetia bacterium
AAGAACTGCTTCAAGAGGAATCTCTCGGCGACCGCGCCGAACAGTACGCCCGAAAATTGGTAAACGGCTGCTTGGAAAACCAAGATCGGATCGACGAGCTTATACAGGGCGCCCTGAAACGGTGGGAGCTCAAGCGTTTGGCGGCGATCGACAGGTGTATCTTAAGGCTGGGGACTTATGAACTTCTTTTCGAACCCCACGTGCCTCCCAAAGTTTCAATAAATGAGGCGATTGATCTTGCAAAGCGATACAGTACGGAGCAATCCGGAGCTTTCATAAACGGTATTCTTGATAGGATTCGACGGAACCACCTGTCCGCCGGAGAACCGCCCGAAGGCACCGGCGGCGAAGAACCGCAAGAGAACGGGTTTACCGAACAGAAGGAGTAGCCCACAACCATGGCGTGGTGGCGATTCGGTAAGAAAAAGGAAAAGGAGCAAGCGACTGAAAGCCCTTCTGAAGCAAGAGCGGAAAACGCGGGCGGCACCCTTGCCAAGCTGAAGCAAGGGCTTCGTAAGACGGCTGCAGGTCTTCGGGGACTGATCGGACTCCGCCGTGGTATAGACGACGCACTTATCGACGAGCTGGAAGTCAAGCTCTACGAAGCGGATTTCGGACCGCAGCTTGTGCCCGATCTTGTTGAGGAAGTACGCAAGGCTTGGAAATCCGGGGAAATTGATTCGGCGGAGAAGATCGGTCCCTTCCTCAAAGAAAGGTTGCTTGACCGGCTTGCCGCACACGACACCTCTCTTGTAAAGGCCCCTTCGGGGCCGACTGTGATTCTGGTCGTTGGTGTAAACGGCACTGGCAAGACGACCTCGATCGCCAAGCTGGCGCACCAGCTTGCAAAAGGCGGCTCAAAGGTGCTTCTTGCTGCAGCCGATACGTTCCGGGCCGCTGCGACCGAACAGCTTCAGCGCTGGGCTGAACGCATAAATCTCCCCCTCGTTACCGGCCGGGAAGGACAGGATCCGGCATCGGTCGCCTACGCGGCGTGTGACCGCGCGGTTTCGGAAGGCTATGATTATTTGATTGTGGATACGGCCGGGCGCCTTCATACTCAGGTGAATCTCATGCGCGAACTTGAGAAAGTAAGGCGCGTGATCGCGCGCAAAATCGAAGGCGCACCGCACGAGGTTCTTCTTGTTCTTGATGCAACCGTGGGCCAGAACGCCATAAGTCAAGCGGAAGCGTTCAACCGCGCGCTTAACGTCACCGGGCTCATTCTGGCCAAACTGGACGGCACCGCTAAAGGCGGAATCGTTGTCACGCTGAACAACCGATTTCAGATACCGGTGAAGTTCGTGGGCATAGGGGAATCGGTTGAGGACCTGGCTCCTTTCTCAGCAGAGAAATTCGTCCAAGCCCTCTTTGATTGAAACCCGCTGACCGATATTCTCCGGCTGAAAACGGTGCGGCCGCTCTACTGTCCTTCCTCAGGAGGCGGAGGAGGCGGCATGTAATCCACGCGTTCCCAGGGAATCCTGATCGTATCGATCGCCGGCACTTCTCCGGTTCGAGCGCTTCCCACAAAAGCTATCAGGAAACGCATGTAGCTGGGCTTCAGACCTACGGCCTGCAAGCCCCGCAAATCGCTCATAGGCCCGAAGAGGCGATCCGGCGCCGCGCGGCTCGCACAAGCCGCTTCGCCTCCGTCAACAAGAACACTCCACCTCACAATGTTGCTTGAGAAATTGGTCCGAAGCAGATCCACGACGATACGGTTAACATCCACGTATCCGTCAATGAGCATCAGCCCGCTGCCTGCACCGCCGGCAAGCGGGATCGGCTTTGACCATACCCAACTTATGGTCTCATTGCCGTTGAAAGCCGTACCCACCGAAGGCACAGTACCTTCCGGCAGGATCGTGACTTCTACACCGGTTTGAGTGGTCAAGCCGGCTCCAGGGTACTCTATGCGGATTCTTCCCGGCGCGCCGTCACCACCGGTCTTGAGAGTTGAAAGCACATAGGGCGGCGGGTAGTTGATCCCGGGATCCTGATTGGCTTTCCCTCCCAGAGCCGTTATCACCGCTCCGGGCTGGACCTCAAAATTCCCGTTTACGCGGATCAAGACAGCACCGCCTGCACCGCCACCGCCCGCGCCGCCTGTATTGACCGGCAGGTAGGCCTTTCCGCCGCGGGCATCGATAATACCGGTGCCTCCGATCGTAAGATCACCCCCGACAGCAAGCACCAGGCAGCCTCCGCCGCCACCGCCCCCTGTGCCGGGAACGGCGAAATCGTCGTCGGCTGCAACCCTATTGGTGCTAGCGCCTCCACCGGCACCACCGGCACCTCCGTAAAGCACTCCTCCCTCTGAGTCAACACCGAGAAACCAGTGCCTGCCGTATTCGGTTCCGCCGGCACCGTTGGTAAGTAGCGGTCCGGGAGTATCCGTACCTGCACCGCCGTCCGTACCGAATCCACCACCCCCACCGCCGGCTCCCGCATGGCTCTCGTAACCGGTGCAGTCACCCGGGCATCGGTCCGGCGTGAGGCTCAGTCCACCTCTGGCAGGGGTTACAAGGGTAAGAGGTTCGCGCTCGCTCCACGGTTCACCCGGTACATAGAAACCGTAATCGGTCTTGGGGAAGTTCGGAGGCATCTGGCCGTCTTGGCCGTCCACTACATCCCACTGGCCTGTTTCGCTGTTATATGATCCGAACCCGCCGAAACCTCCGTTACCGCCTCCCGGCCCGGCCATGCCGCCCTGCCCCGGCACAAGTCTTCCGTCGGGCGTAACGGTCACAGGGCCTCCGTCCTGCCCGGCAACGTCGATCGTGCCTTCAAGGACCGCTTTCCCTTGTACCCGAATCACGATAGGCGCATTGCCTACTCCCTTCAGCGTCGTGCCGTTCGGGATATAAAGCGCTGCAAAATGAAACTCTGCGCCGGGTTGGCCCGTTCCCACTACGTCGACCCGCGCCCCGTCGGTATCGAAGTAGTATACAGCGCCCTCTTCAGCGGAAATATACACGACGGGTTCGTTCGCTTGCGCCGTTATCTCTCCAAGGTCAAGTACGCCATGCACTCCCGTTCCACCGTCTACCGGCTTAAGGATCGGTCCTACAGTGGTAGGCCCTTCTTCGCTGGGAGCAGGCGCAACACCGGTCAAATCGATGCTGCGAGGCAGATTGACCCCGCGTCCGGCCTCAAGCCGGATCCTTCCCGCTCCTCCGTCACCTCCCAACGGGTAGCGCGGTGAGTTCAGATAACGCGGATCCTGTGTGGTTCCGGGTCGGCCTCCTTTACCGCCCGAAACGTCAAGCACCGCGCCATCTTCAAAGACAAGAGACTCGGTCGTTTGAATCAGAATAGCTCCACCGCTGCCGCCTCCTCCGCAGGCTCCTCCCCATTCGCCGCGGTCACGCCGGGTTCCTCCGGACTCCAGCGGCTTACCCCGGCCGACCCCGCCGATGCCGCCGCGCGCGGAAATTCGTCCACTGATCTTGATCGTCCCGCTTGCAACCAAGCGGAAGGCGCCGCCGCCTCCACCGCCGCCGCCTCCGCCGACACCGAAGATACGAACCTCTCCGGTGGTACCGGCGATCGGAGTCCTGGCCAAGAATCCCCCGCCGCCTCCACCGCCTGATCCACCTATAAGCGGCAGTAAGTCTTCACTGCCTCGAACCGGGCCGCCGATACCGCTTACCCGATATATGTCTCCCAGCTGACTCCATACGTTCCCGCTTCCCTGCCAGTTGTTCGTACCGTCCATGCGCGTACCAGGCCGGCCCATCAAACCGGGAGTACCGAAGCCTCCTCCGCCGCCGGGCCCGCCGTAAACGAAGCAGCGGGCGGTGGTAGCCTGTCCCTGCTGCTGGGGCAGCAGGTAAGCCATTG
>CAZGYL010000578.1:0-3832 GCA_964529985.1 uncultured Planctomycetia bacterium
GAGCGCACCGAGCAGGCCGTGAGCCAATCCAAGGGGTATGATGTTCCGGTCTTTGAGGTAAAGCGGAATAAAGAAGAGTGCAAGTAAGACGGTCGCCCCTGCAAGAAGCAGATCGGGCAGGTGCACGGCACTGAAAAGAACGGCACCGATGAGGGTCACGGCAAACGGCGAAGGGACCAGGCGTCTCAGGTTTCTTACAACCATTGCCTGGAGCATGAACTGCTGGGCCAACCCCCAAACCGGGTAAATCAAAGCTATGAGGAGGAGATGCATGTTGAGGTGCAGCGTACCGCGCAGGTAACCCGCTCCGGCCAAAGCCGCAGCTCCGGCGATCGTGACAGCGGAAGGACCTATCGAAGCGCGGATGATATTGTCAAATCGAAGACCCCATTCCCTCAGGCGTGAACGATCCGCGCGCACTGAGAGAAAAACATAGGCCGTCCAGCAGACGACCGCAAACGTGACGAAAAGGGTCTTCAGCTCGAGCCATTCTTCAAAAACAAAGTGCAGTGCGCCTGTAAGCAACACCCCTGCCAATTCGCAGGTACCACGCCGATTCGTTTCTTGCGACATGCTTGCGCCGGAGTCCCGGTTTCAGTCCCTGCGATCGAGAAGAACCGCCCAATCCTCGGCCGGATCAGCGGGAGGCGGCCCGAGAGAAACCATTTTCCTTCCGGAGACTTCGCGTGCTTCTCCTTCAAAGATTCCCCTCCGCGGGTTGTAGTAGCGCAGCCGGAATACGCCTGGTGCACCCCGCAGATCCAACTTGCCCGCCGGAGAGGCGCATGGGAGATATACAGCGTAAATGCGGCCAGGAAGCGCAAACACCTGGCCTCCAAGCCGGAAGGTTTTTCCTCCGTGCATTCCAACCTCGATGGTTCCTTCTCCTGTGAGAAGCTCATCTGCGGGCTGCATGCGCCAAAAAGGCAACTTTTGCAGGAATTTTCTCGCATACCAGATGTAGTCCCAAAGCTCGGCAAGCTTCGGCTTCTTGAAGCTGTCGACTTTAAGAAAGCCTTCAAGTATGAACTCAATCATGCCTCCCGAGAGGTAAGTGGGCCAGAGCTTCTGCTTGCGGTGGAGATCGGGAACATCGACAGGCACGTGACTTTGAGGCTGCCCGCAGTCGACGGTGAACTCATCCATTGAGACGGGAAGCGGCCGTCCTGCGCGCTCGGTGGCCAGCCTGAAAGCCTCTGTCAGCGTATCGATTCTCCTTTGGTTGAGCTGGATGGAAGTCATACCGAAGAGAGGATCGCCGAAAGTGAACCGCAACTGCTTAAGCGGATCTCCCGCCGAATGTACTGCGATGGGATGATCATACGGATCGAGGGCTTTCAGGTAGGAAGCGAATCGGCGGATTCTCTCAGGCCCGAAGTTGAAGCCCAGATTGTATTCCTCGCATAAATTCCATTCAAGAGCCACGTGGTGGCTGAAACGGGCCACCAACTCGCGGTAATAAAGTTTTCTCTCCATACCGAGCTCGCCGTCGTCAAGCTCGCGCTTGTTGGGTACTTCAGCCTCATTGAGTACAAAGTGCAGGAATATATCACGCCTTTGAGCATGGTCGAAGACGATCTCCCATTGCTTCAGCTTGGCCAGATCGAAGTGGAGATTATCGTTGGAAGGATTTCCGTTCGGATCGATCGGCCCCGCCCAAGGCCATACGTCTTTTCCGTCTCCTCCTACATTCATAAGAAGCATGTAGAGGCTGTTCACGTGGCGGGAGGAGAGGTAATTGAGGGCGCCGATTATCCCTCTGCCCTTACCGCGCCCCCAGTCCGGATCTCCGGGCTTCCAGTCCTCTATGTGAGAGCTGTAGGAATGACTCGGAGGCGTGTTTACGAAACCCTGGTAGGCAAGAAAATTCTCAGGACTGTCGGTGCCGCCGCGGATCCAATAAGGGCCTTTGGCGAATTTAAGGTAGTGGCAGCCGGCGTACTTGAGAAAGCCCCAAGACAGGTACCCCGGCCGCAACGGTGCCGTCGGATCGAAAGGGCTCAGGCCGCCGAAGGGCCGGGGCGTCGGGCCTTGCGGGGGCTCTTCAATGCGGAAGGAGCCCTCAGTACCGTCAAATGCCGCGCTTTCTGCCGCCTTAGGATCAAGCGAGACTGCTACAGCGGGGCCGCGCCTGAAGGAGGCGCGGAAATTCCACCTACCGGGACCGTCGGCTGCAAAGCGCACCCGCCAGATGTTGCCCCGGGGGCCTCCGAAGCCGTCTCCGTCGAAGAATCCCGGTACAACGTACTTTCTGCCGCCGGGGCTTGTAAATGTGACCTGCAGGCGGAAGTCAAGAAAAGGGTTCGGGTCTTGAGCCTTTTGGTGAGAGTGCGGACCCCGGAACGTGAGTACAAGCGGGTGGAAAGGCAAGCGTTCTCCCTCGCAGGTCCAGTCCATGATCGCTTGACCGAGAAGCTTCAGGAATTCATCCCAGACGGTGTCGTCCATGTGAAAATCGCTCTGGTCGAGCCCCAAACGCACCACCACCATGCGCCAAGGCGGGATAACGAAGAGACGGTTGTTGTTGTACCCGCTGCGGCAATAGGTCTCAACAGGAGCGTGAGGCCAGGGTCGGGTGCCGTCCGGCCTCCTTCCGTTGACCCACCAGTGGAAACCGTAAACGCCTGAACCCTTTCTGCTGCTTCGGGGAAGCGCGTCCGGGATCCACGGCGGCACTTGGACGGAGGCGGCGCCGTCGACCCACTCGGCGCTCAGGAGCTGTTTCCCTTTCCATTTCCCTCTGTTGAGATAAAGCAGGCCGAACCGGGCAAGATCCGTTGCCGAGATCTCGATCCCGCCCGTCCAATTCAGGACTTTGCCTGTGGAATCCTTGCGCCATGCAAAACGGGTTATGCCTATCGGATCAAGTATTCTCTCCTTTAGATAATCGTAAAGCGAAACACCCGCTATCCGGGTAAGTACGTAACCGTATTGCTGTGTCGCTTCGTCCCAGTATTGGAATTTCGCTCCCGGTTCAAAAAACGGCGGGAGGGGCCTTACGAAAGCGTTCTGGTCCCCGCGGTGTTTCTCATCGAAGTCATACGCTCCTCCCTCACCGTCGTACCCGGAGGTCATGGTGGCGAAATGGCGTAACGTGACTCCGCTGTACCAGCGGGCCAAATCGCGTGGATTGTATTTTGCAGCGCGCGTGTCAAGCGTGCATTTGCCCTCTTGAATCAGCAGTCCTTGAGCTGTGCTTGTAAAGGCCTTGGTGACGGACCAGACCATCTGGCGTACGTCCACTTCCGGTCCCCGCCACACGATGCGGCCGTTTCTTACGAGAACAAGGCGCTTCACCCCGTTGCGGCCCGAGTGTTTCTCGAGGTATGAGACAGCACGGGCGAGTCTCGCCGGATCAAGGCCTTCGGCCTCAGGCAGCGCTTCTTCCCAGGTGCGCCCCGGAAAAACTCCTCCCACTGCGGGTAAACAAAGCGCACATGACCACAGGAGAGACAGCGGCCGGTGCAGTTTCGGCATGTTGAACCTCCTCACGGATGTAGGCTTCTCATGACGTTAACCGAAGAACGGCCGATCCTGCAAGCGGACGGAAAGCAGGGGCTTGGCGGAGGGCAGAGTTGTGTATTAACATGAGTTAGCTGCGCGGGCCTTCGGGCGTCGGGCTCAGCGAAGTCTTATAGGCAAAAAGAGAGAAGGAGGAACTGACAGTGCGGAACCTGAAGTGTCTCTTCGTTCTGGGCATTTGCAGTGCTTTTGTGTGCGCTTCGGACGGGTGGAAACCGGCCGCCGGTCCTCTGTTTACCCGTTGGGCTGAAAGCGTTTCTCCCGAACGCGCTTGGCCCGAGTACCCGCGGCCGCAATTCAGGCGTTCCGA
>CAZGYL010000579.1:0-3820 GCA_964529985.1 uncultured Planctomycetia bacterium
CAATTCCCCGCTCTGTGTGCCCTCGCGTCTTTCTTTTACAGCCGGCAAGTATGCCTCGAGGGTCGGAGCGTGGAGCAACAACTGTTGGCTTCCCAGCGCCGGCATGATCACTCTTCCGCGTATACTTAACGCCGCCGGATATGAATCGTTCTTGTGCGGCAAGATGCACTACGACCGGACCCGCCGTTACGGATTTCGGGAGATCGGCGGGAATATGAATCAAAGCTTTAAGACCGGGATAGGCCGGCGGCGGAAGCCTGATAATCTGAAACCTCTTCCCGGGATTTCAAACCGTTTCCGTGATTTCCATGTGGGGGGGTCCTTTGTCCTTAGGCACGATCGAAAAGTGACCGAAGGGGTTGTGGATTTCCTCTCCAAAAGAAAAGCCGGAGAGAACCCTTTTTTCCTCGTAGCGGGATATTTGGCGCCTCACTTTCCTCTGATCGTACCGGAAAGGTATTGGCAGAGATACCGGGGCCGGATTCCGCTGCCTCTGATACCGAAAGGACACCTCGAATCGCAGCCTTTGAACTACAAGCACCTCAGGATTGCGTTCAATGTTGAAGATGTGCCGCTGGAGATCGTACGAAAAGGCAGAGAACTTTATTACGGGCTGACCCAATGGGTGGACAACCAGATCGGAAAAGTATTGGAGGCGCTTGCCCGGAGTGAAGCGGCGGAAAACACCGTTGTGATCTACACCTCGGATCACGGCGAGAATATGGGGGAACACGGTCTTTGGTGGAAAAACTGCATGTACGAACATGCAAGCCGTGTGCCACTGATAATCAGTTACCCACGTAGGTGGAAGGAGGGACAGAGGCGGAAAGGAGCGTGTTCCCTTGTCGATGTAGTGCAGACTATAGCTGAGATCGCAGGCACCGAATGCCCGGGCGATTGGAACGGCGATTCATTGGTACGGTGGCTCGATGATGCCTCCTATGCTTGGAAAGATCGTGCTTTGAGTGAATATTACGGGCATAATATAGCGTCCGGTTTCGTAATGTTGCGTGAGGGCGATTTCAAATACGTATATCACACGCCGCCTGATAAGGAACATCCCGCTGAGCGTGAGCTTTACAACCTGAAGCACGACCCGGGTGAATTCCATAATCTCGCCTCGGATCCAGCGCAAAAAGAACGAATCGAGCGCATGCACGCAACGCTTCTCAAGGAAGTGGGCGAGGATCCGAACGAAACCGAACTTAGGTGCCGTGCCGATTACGCCAAAGGGTACGGTCGTGTGCGCAGGCCGAGGAAGCGGAAGAAGGTTTAGCTCCTTTAGGAGACGTAAAACCGCTTAGGTATTCGTTGCATGCTTCCATACCGGATGCTTGCGCAGGGGGTATATGACGACACCGAGAGCACCGGACATCCCAGCCTGACCGAAGCAGGCCGGGGTCTTTGCCATTCAATCTACTTGGCGGCAATCTGGTGGCAACGAGGGCTCAGATCCGGCTTACGGTTTCCCGCCGCGGCACGGCTGTGCCTCCAGAAAATGGTCGTATTAGGCTTCGGGCGGCTTGGGGCGAACGGTTGTCATACAGCCTTCGGCGGCCGCCTCTGACCCCAAACTCTCAACTGGGCTGTCCGGGTGCGTTTTTTGCTTGCAGCCCTCCTGGAGTGTTGATAAAATCTAAGGAGAAGTTGCAAATGTACGGGCTACGGTCGCGAAAAAGGGTGTTCTCATGCTATCGGGAAGCGGTAGGAATCGGGAGGATAGGGGACGTTCCGTAGGCTTAAGCAAGAGCCGGCCGCTCCCCCCCCCGCCTGCTGCTGGTGCCTCCTTCCTGTTTGGTTCAAAGGCCCCCCGCAAGCGCCGAGGCCGCCCCCTTTCCTGAGGAGCGGGCTGAGAATGTTGTGGGGCGGTTTCTTTTTCCTTAGGTGAATCAAAACAGAAGGAGGTGTTCCATGATGAAATTGTTGTTTGGTGGCGCTATTGTGCTGACGCTGGGAGCTATCGTTCTTTTGCTGGGACCGCAGGCGACCCAGGCCGATTGCAGTGATCTGACCATCGGTCTCGGTACAAATCCGAGCGACAACGGGGTGGACTGCAACAACTGTGTTCAGTGGCAGGTAGGCTATGTCACGAATAACGACGACATTACCAACCTTACCTGCGTGAGTGTGAACCTTGCGGCCAGCTTCAACCTCTGTGACCCAAGTCTTGCCTGGGAAGGAGGAGGGGGCGGTTCTCAGTGTAAATACATCGGTGCGTCTCAAACTGCGTACTGGGAGCTGTGGGCCACAAGGAAGAACTGGAACAACCCAGCAAGCACGGCAAAGGTTTACATCAGTTTCCCTTGTTCCGATCAAAGCAAATACGTCTATGCTGGGTGGGCCGGAACATGCCAAACCTGCAAGGGAGGTACTACCTGTTCCCCTGATCCCTAAGTGTAAGTACTGATTGTCACTGGTGCGGGGCCTGGAGAGGGCCCCGCACCAGGCTCTCGCCGGCTATTAGGAATTTGAAAGAGGAGGCGCCATGAACCGCCGCTCCATTATCATATTCCTTGGTCTCGCAGTGGCATTGACTTTTTGCCTGCTTTTTTTCTTTTTGCTTCGCCGGGGCCCCATAGATACCACTGGTTCAGGAGAAGCTGGCTGCAAGACGCCTTTTGGAACTCCGAACGAGGCGTCAAAGGTGAAAGCTCACATTAAGCGGCCGACGGAGAATAAGGGAAGCTTTGGAGTTTTTTCCGTAATTCGTGTTCGGGATTTGGCTGACCGGCGGCCTGTTGCCGGTGCAAAGATTCGAATCGATGGGGGTGCGCAGTTGAAGACCCAGGGAGACGGCTGCTGCAAAGTACCAAGGCTGGGCGGTAAGATTCACGTCGAGGCCCGCGGTTACGCGACTACTACGTTTCTTCTTTCCGAAGCACATTTGCAGCTGCCGCAGATCGAGCTTCCACTTGCGCCGGGGTCGGGATACCGGGTGAAGGTTGTCGATGGCGAGACGTACGAAACGCTCTCGGGAGTCTTCTTCCAAGCGGGCGTTTCGGTGGGAAAGATAGCGATAGAGGTGGCAAGCGCAGAGAATCCGGGGTGCTACAAGCTACGGATTCAGGAGTTGACCGTCCCACTGAAAGCAGGCAAGAGCGCGTATGATACCATGAAAGCCTTAAGCGTGCATCTCATTGCGGCTAGGCAGGGTTATTTGCCTGCAGAGAGGGATTTGCCGCTTGAGGCTTTCGGCGTTTCCGCTCCTGTCGTGCTCCCCCTTTCACGAAAAATTGTCCTATCGTGCCGGGTGGTTGATAAACACGGAAAGGGGGTGCCGGGAGCACACGTTTTGTGGTTCTGGAATGTCAAGACCGGCTTGCGCGAAGATTACCGTTATGGGCAGACCATGACCGACAGGGAAGGACGTTTCGAATGGCAAGGAGACGTGCGAAGCTGGGGAGTCTTATTTGTGGCCGTCAAGAAAGACACGGGCTTTGCCAGCAAGTATTTTCCGGCACCTCGCACCAGGCAGGAAAAGGGAATAGAGCTTGCCCTTGAGGAGTTTGCAGTCGTCGCCGGACGGGTGCATGATACAGAAGGCAATCCGATTCCCGGTGCTACGATCCGTCTTTTCTTGCTCACCGGACCTCCAGGTTGGCGTTACTGTGTCGATCGCCTGCAACTCATCTTCGGTCGGGACATTTTTGTTGAAGAGACCGGGGAGTCGGGAACGTTCAGGTTTGAGAATCTGCCGCGCGGCCGGTATGGAATTGCAGTTGAGGCCGGCGAGTTGGTCCTCGCAAGGAGGCAGCGTGCCGAAGCTGAGGCCCCGGACACTTCGTGCGACCTTACAGTCACACAAGGCCGAAAGCTTACG
>CAZGYL010000580.1:0-3805 GCA_964529985.1 uncultured Planctomycetia bacterium
GCAGGCGGCAGAGAATCAAAAACAGCCACAGAAAGAGCGGAACTTTCGAGGACCTGCTTTCCCCGAGCCCGGCGGCCATAAAGGCCAAGACGGTATCAGGCCGGCCGCCCAGCAATGTCAAGTAGGGACCGCTTGCAACGGGAAGCAAGAGAGCGAAGACGCCCAAGGCAAAAACACTCACAGCCCACCTATCGAAAAGCCCAGGGAATGGCGTAGAGCTTCTGCATCGGGATTCCGCCAGACCAGAACCCACGAAGCCGCGTTGAGGTCGAAAGCCGCGCTGACGAAAGGGCTTTTCGAGCTGCGGCTGACAAATCCGATCACAACACCCGGAGGAAAGATGTTTCCCCGGCCCGTTGCCCGAAGTACTTCACCCCGGGTCAAGCCGCGCGCCTCGCCTGCAGCCTGAAGCCCTTGGCCGAATCCGCGGCCGTAAAGAATGAAACTCTCTGCTCCGGGTGTGCGGGCTTCTATATGAAAAGCAGGGTCTTCCACATGGCGTACGATTAACAAGCGCCCGCCGGGAAGGACTCTTGTCACCAAACCTGCAATTGAAGGTCCGGGTCCGACCACTGCACAACCAGGCTCTATCTGCGCGCCTTCGGGGCAATAGACCAGAAAGGCGGTTCGAAACGGCGAGGGAGCGAAAAAGCGGATCACGCGAGCCGGTACGTATTTTCCCCGGCGGGCCTCGGAAGGAAGGTTAAGTAAACTTGCGGGAGGATCGCCGAAGCCGTAGTCCTTCGCCGCCGGAGGGCCGGAATCGCGCTGCGGCCCGTAAAGTTCCTGCAATACGTTCAAACAGACAGGAAAAAGAAGGGCCGCTGCAATAAGGAAGGGACCAAAGCCTCGGCCCTGCTTCATGGCGTCCCTACATGACGTCGTCAGCGGTTTTGAGTATCGAAGCGAATTCGTCGAGGCGTTCCAGGAACATGCCGGTGCCGCGTGCAACGCAGCTTATAGGATCCTCGGCGAAGTACACGGGCAGACCGGTCTCCTGGTTCAACAGCTTATCCAACCCGCGCAACAGCACTCCGCCTCCCGCCAACACCATTCCTCGATCCACAAGATCCGCTGCAAGCTCGGCGGGGGTTGATTCCAATGTTTTCCTCACGGCGTCCACAATCGCCTCGACGGGCTCGCGGAGAGCTTCCCGGATCTCTTCGGAAGTTACGGTAACCGCCCGTGGCAGCCCTGCGATCATGTCTAATCCGCGCACTGTAATGGTCACTTCCTCTTCGAGTGGATAAGCAGAGCCGATCTGGATCTTTATCCGCTCGGCGGTGTTTTCCCCGATCGCAATGTTGTAATTCCGGCGCATGTACTGCATTATCGCCTCGTCCATTTTGTCGCCGGCCGTACGAATGCTCTGCGATGTCACCACGTCGGCCACAGAGATCACCGCCACCTCCGTTGTGCCGCCTCCCACATCGACCACCATATTGGCCACCGGCTCGTGAATGGGTAAGCCCGCTCCGAGAGCTGCAGCCCGCGGCTCCTCAATAAGGTATACCTGCCGGGCACCGGCACGCTCGGCGGCTTGGAGAACCGCACGCTCTTCAACCGGGGTGATCCCTGAAGGCACTGCAATGATGACCCGCGGGCTTACAAAGTGCTTACGCCGGTGAGCCCTTTTTATGAAATAGGTGAGCATCGCCTCCGCCATTTCAAAATTGGCGATGACCCCGCCTTTAAGCGGGCGTACAACTTCGATACCGGGCGGCACCAGGCTGTACATGCGTTTCGCTTCGCGCCCGACGGCTTCCCCGTCCATGAGTACTTCGCTGGTGCCCTTCTTTACGGCGACATAGGAGGGCTCAGCAAGTACAATTCCCTTGTTGCGGACATAGACCAGGGTGTTGGCGGTTCCCAGATCGATCCCCATGTCAAGGGAGAAGAGCCCGATCAGTTTGTTGAGCAGCACGGACTTTTCCTCACATTTCTCTGAACTCCTGCACCCGGGACGAAGACCTGGCAAAACCATACCAAATCCTCCGGTCGGAGGCAAGGGAAAAACGCCGTGCTTTTCGGCCCGGCGAGGCATTGGGAGGGACAAAAAAAAGGCGACCCGCAGGTCGCCCCTTCCGGCTTTTCCTTATTACGAGTGCTTTACCTGAATGCTCTACCTAAGTTCTTTCTCAAGCTCCTGGAGGTCTAAATCCAGGCCTCCCTCTTCGGCGCCCCCGGAGCTCTTTTCCGCTTCGCCGGAAGCCTTCTTAGCCTCTTTTCCAGCGGGTGTGCTTTTTTCTCCGCCGGAAGGCTTCTCCTCACCGCCCAGAAGTGATTCGAGCTCGCTTGCGGCGGGCACCTCAGCAGTCTCGCCGCCTGCGGGCGGTTTGACCGCCGAAGATTCAGGAGTAGGACCGCGTTCCTTTAGGACCGGGTGGAGTGCCTGGGTGCCGTACCCGTAAAGGTCCAGCAGCTCCCGGGCCATCTCCTCGGCTTCCGTGCTCAGAAAGGGCTCTTCTCCCGGCGTCTTGCTGGGTGCCAGCGCTTCGGCCTTTTTCTTCACACTCTGAAATTCATTTATAGTCCGCTCAAGCCGCCGCTCCAGGCTCGCAGTGTGAACGGAGGCGATACCGAGGACTGAATCCTGCCCCGGGATGCGGTACTGAAAGACTTCATAAATCTGTACGCTGATCGCTCCCACCAGGCAGAGTGCGCCTACGACCAGGAGGGAGTTGGCAAGCGGATCGGTGATCCGCCGCTCGACAACGTCTTCGTCGAAATTAGAACTGCTTGGTAACGGCATCGTCACCCTCCCGGATCTCAGCACCTTCAACCAGGTAAATGATCCTCGCGCCCGACATGTTCTTGTAAACCGTCTGCACCTTCACATCACCCAGGTACTTGTTGCCCCTGGAGACCGCAAAGATCATGCCGGGCTGCACTTTGCTTTCCTCGCCGACCGAAAGAACCGCAAGATCGCCTTGCACACCGACGATTTTTGCCTCGATTTTGGGTGCGGCCACTCCCCCCGGCCCGACCTTGGTGAGGATTTCGTACTTGATCTTGATCTCTTCGTTCTCTTGGCGCAGTTTTTTCAACTCTTCTTGAAGCGCGACGATCTCTTCCTCAAGCTGCGCGCGCTGCAGGAAGTTCTGATCGGCTTTCTGTGTTGCAGCCAAGGCACGCTTGTTCGCCTCCTCAGCGCGCTTTTGGGCCTCCTGGAGAGTGGTGGCAAGCGATTGGACCTTGCCCGAAAGCGTGCTTATCTGGGTATTCTGCTTGGCGATCGTAGCCCTGCTTGCGTCAAGCTGAGTCTTAAGCGAGGCGATCTCGGTTTTGCTCTGGTCAAGCTCGCTGCTCAGCTTCTTGTTCTGCGCGCGCAGATTCATGATCTCCGCATGCTGAACCGAAGCCACGTTCGTCCAAGCCTGGAGTTTGTTCTCCAAGGTCTTGATGGTCTTAAGCTGATCCTCGAATTGCGTCTGGTACTTGGCCTGGAGCTTGTCGCAGGCCGTTTTCCAATCCTTGCGGACGGAAAAAAGAGTAGCCGACGTCCCGAGGAACAGAACCGTCAGCACGAGGTTTATGACCAGAAAAATCTTGGCAAGGCCGCTCATACCGCCATCCTCCCTTTACCGCGCCCTCAAAACGGGCACATGCCAGCGTCTTGCAGCCCTTGGGAGCCGGGAAGGCGTTCGCGGAGGGTTTGAGCCCGAAGACTCCTCCGCCTCTTTCGGAAGCTGATACAGAACGGAACCGAAAGAGACGCCTGCTTCATTTCTCCAAGGGGGACACTCTTTCTTTTGGCGATTATACGGATAGGCCTCCGGAAGTCAAGGCGCCGCCCGCAAGCGGA
>CAZGYL010000581.1:0-3788 GCA_964529985.1 uncultured Planctomycetia bacterium
GTGCTGTGGGAGCACTGGGGCTCGGATCTGAAAAAGAGCAAGATGCCGTCCTGCGGCGGCTTGAGGATTTGCCCGGTGGCTTGATCGTGCAGGTAGGCTTGGAGGGGGAGGGACTGCGGCCGGCTTTGCGCCTCAACGAGCACTTTCTTGTACAAGGACTTGATACCGACAAGCGCACAGTCGAAGAAGTGCGGGCGGAACTTCTGCGCCGCGGCCTCTGCGGGCGGTTCTCAGCTGCTTGGTTTGACGGGGAGAGGCTGCCTTACGCTGACGGGATTGTAAACGCCCTGATTCTCAAGAAGCGCTTTCGGTTGAGCGACAACGAGATCCGGCGGGCGCTTGCACCCGGCGGACTCCTCCTTGAAGGGGGAAAACGCTCCATTAGAACTTGGGTGAAACCTTGGCCTTCCGATTGTGACACCTGGACGCACTATTTACACGACTCAAGCGGTAATGCCGTCGCGCATGACACCAGAGTCGGTCCTCCGCGGTCGGTTCAATGGATTGAAGGGCCGCGCCATGCTCGGAGCCACGAGCACACGCCGACCATAAATGCCGTCGTCACCGCGGCAGGCAGGCTCTACTACCTTGTGGACGAAGGTCCGACCGCTTCGATCAAGTGTCCGGCACGCTGGCGCCTTGTTTGCCGCGATGCGTTTAACGGTCTTCTTCTGTGGTCCCGGTCTTTTGATCCGTGGTTCCCGCATATTCTGAACTGGGGCGCATTCCCCGCACGCCTGCAGCGCAGGTTGGTAGCCGAAGGGGATAGGATCTACGTTACTCTGGGCTACTTTGCACCGGTCAGCTGCCTGGACGGCGCAAGCGGCGCGATTCTTCGCACTTATAAAGGCACGGAAGGGGCGGATGAGCTCGTTTTCCACAAAGGCGTTCTTCTGGTGGTAATCCGGGAACCTACAAAGGAGAGACGAAGCAAGCTTGCCGATTATTTGAGATTGCAGAGGAAGTCGGGCTCGCCGCTTTTTGTGCGCGAGCGGGCTCAGCCTTTCGTCGCGGGCCTGAAGGCCGCTGAGAACAGAGCACCCCGCCGGCTGGTTGCAATAGATCCCGAGAGCGGAAAGGTGCTCTGGGAGCAGGCCGGTAAGGTAACGGCCGGCCTGCGTGATCTGAGCTTGTGCGCCGAAGGCAGGCGGGTTTTCTTTTACCGGCGCGGAGAAACCGTCTGTGTGGACCTGAAAACAGGGAATGTAATTTGGACGCAGAAATCACCGCCTGTTTTTCTTGCAGCTCAAGGCCGCGTGTACTGTGCTTCGGGAAGTCGTCTCGCAGCGCTGGACTGCGGAAGCGGGCGGCTGGTTTGGTCCTGCGAGCCCTGGCTTTGCCAGATAAGGGACGTGTTTTTGATAGGCGATTTCCTTTATGTGGGAGGCTTCCGGCCTTATGAGGGGCCCAGGCGCAGGAGGCGTGGTCCCGTGTGGGGGCCTTATTTTGTAGTTAAGCGGGAGGCGGAGACCGGGCGGCTGCTCGGCCGGATCGAGCAGAAGAATCCCGGGCACCACCACCGCTGTTACCGCAACAAGGCAACGGATCTCTATGTGCTTTCAGGCCGAAGAGGCGTTGAGTTTTTTGATCTCAAGCGCGGTGAGGTCTTATGGCACAACTGGGTGAGAGGGGTTTGCAGGTACGGAGTCATGCCTGCAAACGGTCTCCTTTATGCTCCGCCCCATGCTTGCGGCTGCTACATAACGGCCAAACTGGACGGCTTTTACGCACTCGCACACAAGAGGGAGCGGAAGCAAGAGTCGCCTGAAGAGCCGAGGATGATCAAAGGCCCTGCTTACGGAAAGGTGGACCCGCTCAGCGGCTTCTCTACGGGTGGCTGGCCTACTTACAGGCATGATCCGCAAAGAAGCGGAGCAACCCAGGCGTCTTTGGGGGAAAGCTTCAGGCGCCGCTGGAGTGTTGCGCTTGGAAAATCTCTGACGCCGCCTACGGTTCAGGCTGGTCTTGTTTGCGTGGCCGAGCGCGAAAGCGGCACGCTTTCGGCCTTAAATGAAGCTACCGGGGAAGTGGTCTGGCGATTTGTTTCCGCATCGCGAATCGATTCGCCGCCGACCTTCAGCAAAGGTACCGTTATCTTCGGATCGCGCGATGGTATCGTACATTGCCTGAGAATCCGAGACGGTCAGGTGGTCTGGGAGCTTGAAGCGGCGGGCTCCCGCTCGTACTTCAATGTTGAGGGAAGGCTTGAGTCCGCACACCCGGTCTCAGGAAGCGTACTTGTCTGGAAGAGCTTGGCTTACCTACTTGCGGGCAGATCTTCATATTTGGACGGAGGGATCGATCTTTACGGAGTTGAACCTGCGACCGGCCGGGTCGTCTTCCGCAGGAAGATCTACAGCCCTGATCCTCGAACAGGGCGCCAGCCTTCCCAGTACGGCCCCGCTTCAATGCCCGGAGCTCTTGAGGATATCTTAAGCGCGGGAAGCAAGTACATTTATCTTCGTAACTCGGCCTTTGACCGGGAGGGAAGGGAGCGTAACGATCCCCGGCCTCACCTCTTTGCACTTACAGGTTTCTTGGATGCTTCGTGGCCGCATCGCTCCTACTGGATATTCGGCACCGAGCCTTCACTGTCAATCGGCTGCGCGGGTCGAAAGCGCGGCTTGATCTACGGCAGACTGCTTGTAGTGACAAAGGCTGCGATTTACGGCTACGGCAGAGCCGGGGTCCATTGGTCGAACCAACTGCAAGACGGCCGCTATAGACTCTTCGCACTGTCACGGAAAGAGCGGAAGCTCTTGTGGGAGATAAAGCCGCCTTTCCCCGTACGGGCGCTTATATTCGCAGGAGGCCGTATTTTTGCTGCGGGCCCCCGGGGGGATTTGAACTGCGCGTCGCCTGATCCTTTTGCAGGCACGCCCGGCCGGCTGTGGGTGCTCAAGGCGCAAGACGGTTCTTTGGCGGGGGAGTACGATCTGCCGGCAAGTCCGGTGTTTGACGGTATGGCGGCCTGCGGTTCGTGCCTTTACATAAGCCTTGAGAACGGTTCTCTGCTTTGCATGGAAAGCAGCTGACGGCCGGCGTGTCCGATTTTGCCGGAGGGGAGGAAAAACCATGAGCAAGAAATTTTTCTCGTGCCTGTTTTTGCTTGCCTTAGGGCCGGCAACTTCTCTTGGCGGGGCTGTTTGCTCCTCTCAGGGAGCTGCCGGGTTTAAGCTGCGTGATAAACCCGGGCAATACGTTGACGTCCTTTTCAACGGACAGATCGTAGCTCGATACATGTACGCTTACGATCCCTCTTCGCCCGGCCGGGCTCACGAAACTTACAAGCCTTATCTTCACGTCTTTGATCCGGAAGACGGCCTGCCGATCACAAAAGGTCCCGGAGGCCTTTACACTCACCACCGGGGCATTTTTATCGGCTGGCGCCGGGTTCGGCTTGGAAAGAAAAGCTATGATCTGTGGGGAATGTCCCGCGGCGTTCAGATTCACGAGCGTTTTCTCACAAAAGAGGCGTATCCCGATCGCGCACTTATAGGAGCGCTTGTAGTTTGGTGCGATCGAGAGCGCAAGCCGCTCGTTCGTGAAGAACGTACGATGATCTTTGAGTCTCTTGAGCCGCCGGGAATGGTTTTTATCCGCTGGCAGAGCAAATTGGAGGCTGTACGGGGAGATGTGCTCCTGAGAGGGGATCCGGAGCACGGTGGGATCCAATACAGGCCCGCCGATGAAATCGATCGTGCAGAGACCAGCTATTTTTTCCCGAAGAAGAACGCCGATCCACGTGTCGACCGGGATTATCCCTGGGTGGGGGAGACCTACGCGCT
>CAZGYL010000582.1:0-3779 GCA_964529985.1 uncultured Planctomycetia bacterium
GATTGGTCGTATTAAGCGTTTCTCTTACGTTGTGGTCCGTAAGTAGAATCCCGATTCCGCGGTCCCGGAGGCGGTAAATGATCTCTTGGATCTCAGCCACCGCGATGGGGTCTACGCCAGAGAAAGGTTCATCAAGAAGCAGGAGCCGCGGATTGGTGACCAGAGACCGGGCTATCTCAAGCCGCCTTTTTTCTCCTCCCGACAGAACCGCAGCCCGGCTGTGGGCCAGGTTCTTCAGCCCGAATTCTTCAAGCAGCTCTTCTTTGCGGCGCCGCCGGTCGCGCCTGCCCAGCGGCATGATCTGAAGGATCGCTTCCAGATTCTCCTCCACGGTCAGCCCGCGGAATACGCTTGTCTCCTGCGAAAGGTATCCCATACCAAGGCGCGCGCGCTTGTACATTGGAAACCTCGTTATATCTTGGCCGAAGAAAAGCACGCGGCCCTCGTCCGGCTGGATCATGCCGGTTGTCATCCGAAAAGTGGTTGTTTTCCCTGCTCCGTTTTTACCGAGCAGTCCTACGATTTCACCTCTCCCGACCGTGAAACTCACGCGGTCGACCACCCGGCGGCCTGAATATGCTTTGACCAGATTCTCAACAACGAGGATCTCATCCACGCGCCCCGCGCGGCTTAGGCGATCCGTCTTCACGCCCGGTAGTGCCATGCTCATGGCTTTGTCTCCTTTGGGCTGGACTGTTTCAGTCACACTTTCACCTTATAAAGCGCAGCCGGAAATCCCAAGGCTTCAGCGGCCAAAAGATGAAAAAGGCCTTGCCCACAAGGTTCTCTCTGGGAACCCGGCCCCAGTACCGGCTGTCCGAGCTGTTGGGGCTGTTGTCTCCAAGGGCGAAGAAGTCCCCCTTGGGAACCGTAAAGGGAAATCGGATCCCTCGATTGATTCTCCTGTAATGAATGTCCCGCCACAACTTGATCCGGCTCAGTCGCACCTGGGCCGACCGTACCTCGATTCTTAGCTCGTTTGTGGTCCCCGGTTCGAAACCCAAGTCGGGTGAGCCGGTCTGAACGAAAGCCCGGCAGCACACTCGCCCTCCCACTCGAAGAACGAGCTCGTCATCCAGGTTGTCAACCACAACCTCGCTTTCTTCCTTGAGAGGCAGCGTGCCGGGAGCTTCAGCGACTTTGCGCCAGGGCCGGCCGTTTTTTCGTACGCGGATCCGAAACCCGCCGGGGCGCTTCTTTCCACCGAGAGCGAATTCATAGGAGAACCAGTAAGGACCGTCTTGCATGAGGACCAGAAGCTGCGCGTTTCCACCGCTTTGCACGGGGGCTGCGCTGAAAGCCAACCTTCGATCCGCCACAGCTTGAGCGCCCGTGGGAGAGCCTGTAATAACGTTGAAAACGCTCCAGTCCGTCACAGGGCGCCCGTAGCGTACAGCTGCGGTGCCGTCAGGAACGTTGAAATCAAGCACTCCGGCTTCAGGGCGCCAGAGGGCTCCGGAACGAACCGGCCCCCTTGTTGTACCCGGAGGCGGCAGGACTTCCCAAGCCGGGTGTTTGTTGAAGCCTTTTTCACACCGCGTGCTGTCGTGCACGAGCCGCAGGACCGCGTTTTGGGCTGCGGGCGGTTTGCGCGCTATGGCCAGCGGCTCACCCGGTGCTTTTGATATGTAAACATCACCGCCCCGAAGATCGACACGCTCGCCGCCGAAAGCTATGAGGCGTTTTATGTAATTCTGCTGGCGGTTGAAACGGAAAACGATCACATCAAAACGCCGCGGAGCAATGAACTTGTAGTACAGCTTGTCTACGAAAAGGTGATCGCCGGCGGTTACTTCTTTCACTCCAACAGGTTCGTGGTAGCGGTAACCGCACAGCGGGCAGACGAGTTTAAGCAGACCCCCGGTCAGGGCGTTGCGCCTGAAACCGATCATTTCTTCCACCGGGCCTTCGCCTGCGGGAAGCTGTGCCCCGCAGGCTTCGCATCGGTTTCCGTACAGACCGTTGAGATAAGCCACATTGGGTGCCCCGCAGCTCGGGCAGGTGACCCTTCGAAATCGAAGTTTCTCCGCAAGGCGCAGGTCCAGCTGATTGGTCTGGCTGATCATCGGTGCTGCTACGGCGAATCGATAGGAGCAGTTCGGACAGCGCTTCCAGGCATGGCTCCCGTAAAGCGTTATCGCCATTGAGCCGGTTGGAATCTTAAACGCTTCAACAGTGAAGTATCGCAGCACCAGCGCAAGCGCTATGGCGGTAAGAAGCGATTCGGCGTTATCCCTTATCGCCCTTATGATCTTGTTTTTCGTTTGTCCTGCCGCTCCCATCAGCGCTGTTCCTCAAGAAGCGCACCGAGGCGCCGGTAACCCTTCAAAAATGTTTTCATGAAAGAGGCGAAGGCTCTCAAGGCTTTTCCGCGATGGCTAACCGCATTTTTCTCTTCAGCTGCAAGCTCAGCAAACGTCCGGCCGAGGGGAGGGTACAAAAAGAGCGGGTCGTACCCGAAGCCTCCGCTCCCGCGGGGCCGGTCGAGGATAACCCCTTCTGCTCTCCCGCAGCAGGCAAAAACCTCCCTGCCTTTGTGGGCCGCTACGACCGCGCAGACAAAGCGGGCCCGCCGTCTCTCCGGCGGGAGACCGGCAAGCTCGCGCAGGAGTTTCTCGTTGTTCTCGGCGTCACCGGCACCCGGACCTGCGTAACGCGAAGAGAAAACACCGGGAGCCCCTCCGAGAGCTTCCACCTCAAGACCCGAGTCGTCGGCAAGCAGCCAGGCATGCGCTACGCGCTCGGGATCGCTCCCCCGCAGGTAAGCCCGCACTTTGCGCCGTGCGTTGGCAAGGAATGTCTTGCCGTTTTCTACGATCTCAACCCGCCCCAGCTCTGAGGCCGGCAGGACCGTGAAGCCGAGCGGTCCCAGAAGTTCTTCTATCTCCTGGAGCTTGTGGCGGTTAAGGGTTGCAACGTACAGAGTCTCGCTCACCTTTGATCTCCGCAAGAGGCGAAACCCCATTATAGGGCCGGCCGGGCCGGGGTAAACCGCCGGGGTGACCTGCAGCCCCCTCAGCTTTTGAACGCTGAGTCCTGGGTTTCAAAGAGCTCTTCCATACGGGTGGCGGCCAGATCAAGCAATGAGTCGAAGGCCTGGCGGGTGATAGGACCTGCCTCGGCTGTGCCCTGCACCTCCACCAGACGGCCGTCGCGGGTCATGACAACGGTAGCGTCAAAAGAAGCGCGGGAATCCTCCTCATAGGTAAGATCGACCATTGGGATCCCCTCCACAAGCCCCACACTGATTGCAGCTACTTGACCCACCAGGGGGTTGCAGGGCAGCTCGCCGCGTTCCATTGCGTGGGCGATCGCCTCGCTCAGAGCCACGTAAGCGCCGGTTATTGCTGCAGCTCTTGTGCTCCCGTCGGCGTCAAGTACGTCACAGTCGATCTGGATCGTTAAATCAGGAAGGCTGTTCAGATCAAGCACAGCTCTGAGCGCCCGGCCGATAAGGCGCTGGATTTCTACAGAGCGCCCGGGGGGTAGGCTCCTCCTGCCTTCCCTTGCCTGCCTGGGGTCTGTAGCCGCCGGCAGCATGGAGTAATCCGCCGTGGCCCAGCCGTGGCCTTGCCCTTCGAGCCAGGGCGGTAGTCCCGGGGTGAAACTAACAGCGCAAAGAACCCGCGTGCGGCCTGCCGCGTAGAGCGCAGAGCCGGCGGCGTGGAATAAGAACCCGCGCTGTATGGTTATGGGACGCAGCTGAGTGGGCAGTCTTCCGTCGTTACGCGTTACTTGATCCATACAGGAAACGCTACGTCGCAAGAGCGGTGCATGCA
>CAZGYL010000583.1:0-3769 GCA_964529985.1 uncultured Planctomycetia bacterium
TGCAGCTTATTTGGCGCGGTGCCAGGGAATTGTCTGGCGGCCCCTGGCTTTCTGGGACGCAGTGGGAGGTTCAATGGGATCTCCTGGGGCCTCTTGTATCGGATGCAGTCACGCAGGCAGACGGCAGCCCCCTATACACCGCGGTCGATCCGCTTCGCTTTCCGTTTGATAGCTGCGGCCATGGATTTTACCAAATATGCTTACGTGATTTATCCCGGCTTATGCCACAGATCTTACTTCTCGACCGGTATGCCCCAGAAAAATCGCAGGGCTGTTGGTTGAATGTCCGCAGCACTTCTAATGCCGGAGAGAACGCGCCCAGCCGACAAGCCCCCGACGAGGCCGAGAGTTAACCTCGAACGAAGCGGCGATTACACCTACGAACGCCATTTATGGCCGAAGATCGGTTGCTCGGCGGAGGGAAGGGGTGCAGGAACACTTTTGGCGTGCGGAATGCTGGGTCGTGACAAGGACATGTATGAGAAAAAGGAGGATTACTGCCGCAGCTTACAGGTCGGCGTCTCAGATATCACCAGCGGATACGCACTTGTACAGGTGCGGGAGCCTCGACCTCAGCTGGTTCGGGTCCCAAGAGGATTCTTCCCCACCCGGGGCTCCTGCGCCAGTGGCTCCGGGCGAAACGCCAAAAAGCTTGGGTTTCCCTCTTGCCGTTGTCACGGTCGTTTATCACGACATCAAAGCCGTACAGTACGCCTTCCTCAGCTTGGCGCCCGCCGATGAAACTCCACCTGATCGCTGCTTCAACGATATACCCGTCTTGAGTGCGAGCCGCTGCAGCGATTATGTCACCTTCCCGCGCAGCTTTTGCCTCAACAACGCCGTCGGCGCGTACAAAAATCTGGTGATCGTCCGATCCGAAATCTCCTCCGTCATTAAGCCCGTCTATCAGTATCTCGATCCCGTCGTCGTGATAAATCTTCTCGGAATCAGCGATTTCATACTTGTCGTCGGTCACCTGAACCAAAACGTAGAGATAGGTCTGATCCCAACACACTGCAAACCGGCCGCTCAAGTCGGCACGCGTGGGCGAGGGCTGAGAGAAATCGGGGTGAAACTCCTGGATCGATTCCCAGCTCCCTGCCTTCCAATCCCCTTCACGTGCATCGATAACCCTTCCGCCCTGCGCAGCCTCTACAACAGGAAGGTTTACGGTCCTTGTCGCACCGGCGACAGCAACAGGCTGATCGCCGCCCAGGATAAGATTTCCATATCCGGTCGTAGAGGCCCAATGGCGCGGCGTGTACACCCAGAAAAGCTGTGACTGGCGCGCCTCACCATCTCTGTCGTTCACAACAAGGGTGAAACCGTAAGTGCGACCTTCTTCCGGCGGGGCACCTCTGACATAGGACCAAGGAATACCGACCTCAAGGACATAACCTTCCGAGTCCCGGTGTCCTACGGCTTCAATGCCGCTCGGATCGACGTCTGAGTCGGCAACTTCCACCACGCCGTCCGCTTGTATGAAGATCTGGTGATCATCCCGCCCCATTGTGGAGGCACGGTCGTTCAGGCCGTCTATGAGAATTTCTATTCCATCGTTGTGATAAATCTCAGGCCCACCTGTAACGTCGTATTCATCGTCGGTGACGACGGCAAGTACATAAAGAAAGTTCTCATCCCAAGCGACACCGAAGTGCGCGCTTACATCGGACGGCTCCGGGGAAGAATCCGGCATCGCAACGTTGTACTGGCCGAGAGGAACAAGCGGAATGCCTCCCCAATCCACGCTGGAGCCGTCAACCACTTTTGTGCTGTAGAGCGCCCGAACCGACGGTGTCGGTTGGAGCACGGTCACAGTGACTCGTTCGGTGACTTCTCCTCCGGGGCCTACGGCCGTAAGAAGATACGTTGTCGTCCGCTCGGGCTTTACCTCACGAATGCCCCAGGCCGGGAAGGTTCCGGTCAGTCCTTCCTCCCCGCGGCAATAGGTGGCTCCCTCTGCTCCCCAACTCAGAACGACCGTCTCCCCGGGCCGGATTACAGAAGGCTGCGCGACAAATGTAAGGGTGGGTCGAGGGGCGGAGTTCTTGGGGATAAGATTGCCCACGATGAGCTCGGCGAAACATAATTCATCTTCGGTCCAGCTCTTACCGTCCTCCGGAAAATTGTCGTACATATTGAATCTGAGATAACGCGCTTGAACCTCTTCCCCGAGGTCGTAGATGAAAATGTTTCCCGAATTGTTGTTTTTCCCCGACAAGAGCCTGCGCCAGGAAAGTCCGTCCTCGGAAATGTCGAAACTGAAATGCTGTACGTTGTGCTGGGCCTTATGCCCGAAAGGAACCAGGATTATAAACCGAAAACTCTGCCGGCCGCCCACTTCGTAGGAGATCCACTGATCGCGGTTCGCTCCCGCGGAGTCCCATGTCGTCCAACTGTTCCCGTCGACCGTGTACTTGGCTCTCCGCTCGTTTCGAGAGGCTCCGACGGCCGTAAGCGGAAGAGGTTCAAAATCGGGAGTCGTCTGAACCAGCCCTTTTGCACCCAACTGCCGCCCGTAAGGACTGGGGAGATCCAAACCGCCGGCTGCAGCCAGGCTGTCCGCCGGATAGTCCAAGTTTCCGTGCTCAGGATCTATCAACCTCGGGTTGAAAGCCAATCCGTGGTCCTCGTACGGTGTCCCCGCGCGCAGTTCCGACAGATCCTCAAACTCTCCCGGCTTGTAAATGAAACGCGGTCGGCCCGGTTCTCCGTAATACAGATTACCGTCGATCACAAGGTGCGGTCCCGTAATGGAAGTTCTCTCGAAAATGTGACTCTCTCCGGCGAGACAGAATATGTTGTTACGGATATCGAGATAGTCGAGGGCCGGGAGATTCACCGCTATGTTCACGCTCATACCCAAGGAGCCGTACACGGTATTGTGCCAAAAGCGGTTCCAACCCCTGTCTCCCTGCAAATGTTTCGGGTAAAAACCGTAAACGCATCCATAAATATAGTTGTTGTACGCCGCACTCCCGCTTGTTTCGGCGTTGAAAGCTATACCCGCCCAAGATGCATAGATAATGTTATCTTTCATGACGTTGCGGGTACCGAAGACATCCCTGATCCCTTCTTTCTTGATCAGGTAAATCTGGTTCCCCTCCACCAAGCATTCGCTCGCATGGTGCAGCTTGATGCCCATTGCCTCCTGTTCGTTTCCGATCATGAAAATCTCATTGCGGGCGACAATATGATTCCTGCCCCGGACCTCTATCCCGCGCAAAGGTATGTGGTGCACTCTATTATTGCGGATCACCCAGTTGTCGCTGCCCCCTGCTTGTATGTAAATGCCTTTGCGCGTCTGTCTCCGGATCTCAAACCCTTCTATAACGACATTATCAACGGCAACAGGGGGATCCCCGTTGTAAAAACCGTAGGGAAGGCGGTTATCGCCGTCCACGACAACAGCTTCACCTTCCGCTGCGCGGAATGTCACACCGCTGTGCAGGACGGCCACCTGCTCCACGTAACGCCCCTCGCGGACCACGACAACGTCACCGTTGCGAGCTACGGAGGCTGCACGGCTTATAGTGCGAAAAGGCACTTCCGCGCTCCCGGGACCGTCATCGTTTCCACTTGGAGCCACGTAGTACGTGCCGGCGTACAGAAGCCCGCTCACCAGCCATACCGCCGTGCCGATACTTACTCGTCCTCTCACTTGCCCACTCCCGGGCCGTTCAGCCCCAGAGAGATCGCCGCTTTGGACTGCGTGATTTCCCCTGCACTCTTCATGCAAAGAAGGT
This sequence comes from uncultured Planctomycetia bacterium, assembly GCA_964529985.1. Taxonomy (GTDB): domain Bacteria; phylum Planctomycetota; class UBA8108; order UBA8890; family UBA8898; genus CAZGYL01. The sequence goes on from CAZGYL010000583.1 coordinate 3,747, forward strand.
GCAAAGTCCGTTCCCGCGGAGGC
>CAZGYL010000584.1:0-3768 GCA_964529985.1 uncultured Planctomycetia bacterium
ACAAAAACAGAACTGCTGACCCTGGCGGGGTTTTACGGTTTGGCGCTTCCTCCGCTCAAGCACGGGATTCCTGTAAGACCCGTTCAGCTTGAAAACGTGGTTCGGTTCCCGGGGTACCTGGATAAGTACCGCGTGCTTGTCTTAAGCTACGAGTTCATGAAACCCCTTTCCCCCGGGGTTCACCTAACTCTCTCCCTATGGGTGCGCCGGGGCGGTTCTCTCCTCTACGTCGGCGCGGATAAGGATCCTTTCAACAAGGTCAGAGAGTGGTGGAACGCCTCGGGCGGGAAGTATCTAAGCCCCTCAGAGCATCTTTTCGAATGCCTGGGCCTCGCACGGAAGCCTCGCCAAGGGGCATATAAGGTGGGTAAAGGCCTTGTTCTTGTGGAAAGGAAACACCCTGCCTTTTTCTCGCGTTCCCAGGCAAACGCAAAGCGCCTTTTGGCCCTTCTTAGGAAAGCCGTTGAGGCTTCAGGCGGCAGGTGGATCGAGAAGAACCACATCCTTCTTCGAAGAGGGCCTTATGTGATTGCAGCGTGCCTCAGTGAGTCTCTAAGCTCAGAGCCCCTCCGCTTGAGAGGGCAGTTTCTCAACTTGCTCGATCCTTCTCTTCCGGTAACAAAAGAAGTAAAGGTACAGCCGGGAGCTCAGGCTTTTCTTCTTGACCTTGAGGCGGTCTCCAACAACCCGCCCTCGGTGCTCGCTTCCGCCGGGAGGATCGAAGACTGGAATCCAGCGCAGTCCGGCGTCGCTTACAAGGCGAAAGCACCTCAAGGAATGAAAGTCGCAACCCGCATCCTCCTGCCCCGCGCTCCGGAAGAGATGCGGGTCAACGGAAAAGTTTTTTCCGGTTACCAGTGGGAACCTTCTTCAAAAACACTTTTTCTTGAGCACCCCGGGCAGCCTGAAGGAACCCTGGTAGAGCTCTCGTGGTAAGACCGCGCCGCCCGGAACGCTCCTTTCTTAAAGGCTAATCATCGTGCAGGTGGCCGGAAGGTCGGAGACGCTCTCGCCTGAGAATGCAACTTCTTCTTGAATAAAGAGATAAAGGACTTCCGCCGCCCCCCCGCCGAACCACCGGCCGCCTGCATCAAATGCCCGCCGGCTCCAGCCGTTGACAATCCGAAGCTCTGATCTGAAAATTGGAGGAGGTCGATTCTTTCACCACCAGGCGAACGAGGAAACCCGCTGAGGCGTTCGGATTTTACGGGTCTCCGAGCCGGCTTCACGGGTGGGAGGAACCAAACTGAAACTCTCCGAAAGGAGTTCTTGGTCGCGTTTTCATTGCATTCTTTATCCCGAGCTACTCATACAAGCGTGCATGATTCGTCAAATCATGTTCAGGTTCGTGACTGAATACTGCGGAAGATATATGTCGAACCTAAGGTTTTGGGCAGGCGCCTCTCAGACAAGAGTCGCAAGCGGTCAAGTGAACTCGGACTGCTCGGCTTCCAGCTGTCTCTTGATAACCCCCCCTCCCGTCCCCCCCTTTCGGGGGAAGGGGGGGATGCGCCCGCTAACGCGGGCACGCAGCGGCGGAGGTCTCTATGAATTACGCACGGTCATACAGCAAGCAGGTAACGGGAGGTACGTGCCAATGCAACGGATCGAAGTGCGGGCAGCCATTGTAGTTTTATTTTTTCTCGCCGGTGCTTTTTGCGCGCCGCTTTATGCGGCGACAGCTCCTGGGAGCCTGACTTGCCAAGCGGCCGGCGATTCTGTGACCCTTTCATGGACGAACAGCGAGGCTTATGACAGCATAATCGTCCGCCGCGATGGCACTGATCTGGCAACGCTGGCCGGTGATGCAACGACATACACCGACACCGGTGTTGCACCCGGCTCTTATACGTATGGTGTAGTAGGCGTTGTCGGCGGCGTTGCTTCAACCGAGACTCAGTGCACCGTCAGCCTCGAAGTACCCCCGGTTCTTGATCTCACATGCACGGGAGGCGAGTTGGAGGTGCTGCTCAGCTGGACAAACGGATCCGCCTCCTACTCGAGCATTGAAATACAGAGAGACGGGACGCTTCTTGATACAATCGCCGGATCCGATACAAGCTACCAAGACCTAAGCGTACCTCCCGGAGACCACAGCTATCAGGTTGTGGCGGTTTACAATTCACTCAAATCCACACCAGCCTCATGCACCGCTTATTCCAGCGTTCCTCCCCTTACGGATCTAAGTTGCAGCCTCACCGGCGATGCAGTGACTCTCACCTGGACAAACACCTTTCAAAACTACGACCAGATCAAGGTGGAGAAGAACGGCACGGAGGAGGCCCTGCTGCCAGGAGATGCCACTTCCCACACAATAACGGGCTTGGATTACGGAACGTACGAATTCCGGGTAACAGGACTGCTGAGCGGTGAAAGCTCCCAGCCTGTTTCCTGCACTTTGAGCAGAGCTGTGCCTCCCCCTACGGATCTTACCTGCACGGCCGGCACTTCCGATCGCACGGTTACGTTATCCTGGACAAACGGAACAACTTACGGGAGTGTGACGATTCTGCGGAACGGAACACCTCTTGCAACAATATCAGGGTCCCCCACCTCGTACACCGACACCGCACCTGCTCTCGGCGTTTATACGTATGAGGTTTACGGCTCGGTGACAACGCATGATTCGGACAAGGCTTCCTGTACGGTAGAGGTATCTTACGTTCCGCCTGTAAGCATAACTCAATGTGAGATCAACACAGACCGAATCGCTCACCTCACGTGGAACCTCGGCGGCACGTACGACGCGATCAAGCTTGAGGTGAACGGTACGGAAGTACCTGGATCGCCGCTTCCGGGAGACGCAACAAGCTGGCAATCCGAGCCGCTTGATCCGGGCGTCTATACATTCAGCGTCATTGCGGTGCTCAGCACCTACGAAGCTCAGCCTGCAGTGTGCAGTGGAACAGCCGAGCTTAAACCTCCTTCGGCGTTCGCGTGCACCGGCGCTCCCGATGCGTGGAACGTGAACCTTACCTGGGAAAACGGCTGGAACTACGAAAGCGTAATCATAGAGCGGGACGGCAAACCTTTGATAACGATCTCAGGTGCACCGACCTCCTACACCGATCAGGTTCCGGGTCTGGGCACTTACCTTTATCGTATCTACGGCCATTTCAACGGTGTTGATTCCACCGCCGTCACCTGCACTGTTGAAGTAACGGCCGTTCCTCCTGTAACGATATCCCAGTGCGAGTTTGACGATACGCGCCGCGCTCACCTGAGCTGGACAAACAACGCGTCTTCTTACGACGGCATAGAGCTTCTTATAGATGGGGCCCCCGCTCCTGAATCTCCTCTTCCCGGAACGGCGACCACATACCTTTCAGCGCCTCTCGGGCCCGGGGAGCACACTTTTACCTTGACCCCCTTTATCGGCCAGTACAAGGCGCAGAGCCAGTCTTGTACTCCCGGAGCACCGCTGCCTTCTCCGTCTGCGCTTACCTGCACACCCGCAGCTACAAGCTGGGACGTTTCGCTTGTGTGGACAAACGGCTGGGTTTACGACTCGGTGACGATTCTGAGGGACGGTACACCGATCGCCACGCTTTCAGGCTCTCCCACCTCCTATACCGATAGCGTACCGGGAATAGGCACGTACACCTATGAGGTCTACGGCAGTAAGGCAGGACAGGATTCAGGCACCGCCTCCTGCTCGGCTGACGTAAAGGCCGTTCCTCCTGTTTCAGGTGTCACCTGCTCAGCAGGCGCCGATCGCGTGGTTCACCTCAGTTGGACGAATGGAGCAGACTCCTACGACACCATAGT
>CAZGYL010000585.1:0-3762 GCA_964529985.1 uncultured Planctomycetia bacterium
GCCGGGCTCCAAGATAAGTGAAATTTTCCCGGAGCTGTATTCCTCATTGCCGACGACTGCAGAAGCGGACAGCGTTACAGGCCCGGTCTTAAGTAAGATGGTCGGTTTTTCTTTCTTCCAACTCACACTATAGGACCTGAATCCCCGCCACTCAACCGATATTTTTCCTTCTTCGGGCTGGGATCCGTCCGGCAGCAGGAGCTTTGCGGTGAGAACGGCCATGGCTTCGGCAATGAAGGTTAAGTGATCTCCGGGTTTAGCCGCCCACGGCGAGGAGGACCCGGAAGCGGACTCAAACCCGTATCCTCGAAGCTTCGCCCTTACCCGGTAAGTGCACCCTTCGGGAAGGTCGGTCACTCTAAACGTCCCGTCCGAAGCGGTCTTTGTGACCTTGCGGTGCGCTTGAGTCCATTTTGTGCGTGCCACAAACCTGAGGACCTCCCGGGCCAAGCCCTCTTGAGGCCAATCCGGCTTTTCAAACGAAGGAGTATTGTTGGGCGTAACCGTGATTGTGACCCCTTCAAGCGGTTCTCCGCTTTGGGTCTTAACCTCCCCTGTAATCACTCCTCCCGCTTTTGCTTCCTTCTCGATGCGGACGGACGCCACTATGCGTTCAAGTTCTTTCCAGCTTTTGCCAGTCGATTTGTCCGGCCGCACCTCGGGCGGCGCGCTTTTTTCCGCGGGGGTTTTTTCCACGGGGCCTTTTTTCTCAACTTCGGCCGTCTTTACGACGAGCCGGCCTTTGGGGCTCCCCAGCTCTTCCTGGGGCGCCAGAAGGAACCTTCCCACCACGATACCGAGCAGGAAAAACGCCAAACAAAGGATTACGATTCTACCCACAGGTCACCTCCCCCCTTACGGGTCCCTGCCGTACGGCGCAAGCCGGTTACCCTTTTTTCATCCTGTTCTATACCACTTTGATGCCGTAGCGCGCAAGATCGCGCACAAAAGCTTCGGCCCAGCCTCGGTTCGCAGCCGGGCTCTGGGGGCTTGGGTGCAGGACCCGTCCGACTTCAACCTTCAGGCCTTGTAAAGCTTTTTTCGCGCGGGTGAATGAGAAATTGCCGATTCCCAGGACCACCTTCGGCTTCAGGTATTCGATACTCTCGCGGAGGGCTTTGTCACAGAGCTCAAGAAGCAGGTCTCGCTCGGGTCGGGGGACCTTATCCGGAGTGCGGTTTTTCCCGGATTCTTCGAGAAATAGGAGCGGGCAGTAGTTCAGGACGAAAAATTTTCGGAAGAATCGTTCGGGGGTGCCGAACGTCTGTGCAGCCCAACCCCAGAGTCTGGCACCGCTTACCTCGCGCCGCGGGCAATCGAAGCCCAGAACCGGACGCTTGGGGTGCTCGCGCGGGGGTTTCCCGACCTTGCCGTGGATTTTCAACCACGAACGCACGTAAACGACGTCGCCGAACGGAACGCCTGTCTGAGCCATTCCGAAAGGCCCCGGGTTCATGCCAAGGAGAATCACCGGACAACCTTTGCGGGCGTAAAGACGGTTGTAGAGATTGTAGGGCTGACTGGCGTATTGGAGGGGGTTGTACACGTAAGCGACCGGGGACCTGAACTTGAGCCCCTCCAGGGCTTTGCTCAACTTGCGGCCGATGCGGCCCAGGAATCTCGCTTCAGCCTCACTCATGGGCTTCCTTAATCCACAACCGGCTTCCGGTATGCATTCTCTCCCGGTCGTGCACGCTCTACAAGAGGCGTCTTTGACTGGCGTGCTTCAGGCGGTATGATTCAAGTTCCGCCTCAGCGTGCTGCGTTCCCGGCACGGAATGAGCGGGCGGTGCGGTTTTCCTTTTTCAGCAAGGAGCTGCCATGGGTTTGACGCTCTTTGAAAAGATTTGGAGGAAGCACGTAGTCGTTGAGCAACCCGACGGCACGGCCCTTCTTTACATTGACCGGCACCTGGTCCATGAGGTGACAAGTCCGCAAGCCTTCGACGGGCTGCGCCTTGCAGGCAGGAAGGTAAGGCGGCCGGAGTTGACTTTCGCCACCATGGACCACAATGTGCCCACAGACACCCGTGCCGGGATCGCGGATCCGGTTTCGCGTGCTCAGTGCGAGGCCCTCGAGCGGAACTGCAAGGAATTCGGGATCACCCTTTTCGGCCTCCAAAGCGAAAAGCAAGGGATTGTGCACGTCATCGGTCCCGAGTTGGGAATCACCCTTCCGGGTTTGACCATGGTGTGCGGGGATTCGCATACCTCAACGCATGGTGCTTTCGGCGCCCTTGCCTTCGGGATCGGCACTTCGGAAGTGGAACATGTTTTGGCCACGCAGACACTGTGGCAGAAGCCGGCCCGGACATTCAAGGTTGAGTTCACAGGCAAGATCCCGCACGGCGTGTACTCGAAAGATCTTATTCTCGCTTTCATAGGCAGGGTGGGAACCGCAGGGGGCACGGGCTGCGTGCTTGAATTCTGCGGAGAAGCGGTGCGCGGGCTTTCAATGGAAGCGCGTATGAGCATCTGCAATATGAGTATCGAAGCGGGCGCGCGGGCCGGCATGATTGCTCCTGACGAGACAACCTTCAACTACATTGCAAGCGGAGATCGACCTTACGCGCCTAAGGGAGAAGCCTTGGAACGTGCGATTGAGAAGTGGAAAACCCTGAGAAGCGATCCCGACGCCCGCTATGACCGTACTTTTTCACTTGATGTCGGTGATCTGGCGCCCCAGGTCACCTGGGGAACCAGTCCCGGCATGGTTACGGACGTGACCGGAGTTGTGCCCGAACCGGGAACGGTACCCGGAATCCCGCGTGCCGATCACCAGAAGGCCCTCCAATACATGGGACTCCGGCCGGGAATGCGCATTGCGGACATTCGGGTGGACGTTGTTTTCTTGGGAAGCTGCACCAACGGCAGAATCGAAGATCTGCGTATTGCAGCTTCGGTTCTTAAGGGCCGGAAAGTCGCCCGCGGCGTCACCATGTTGGTGGTACCCGGCTCCGAGTCGGTGCGCAGGCAGGCTGAAGCCGAAGGCCTCGATAAGATATTCAAAGAAGCCGGTGCACAATGGCGCTACGCCGGCTGCAGCATGTGCCTCGGCATGAACCCTGATACCTTGAAGCCTCTTCAGAGGTGCGCTTCGACCTCCAACCGCAACTTCGAGGGGAGGCAGGGTAAAGGCGGACGTACTCACCTGGTGAGCCCCGCAATGGCTGCTGCAGCCGCTGTCACAGGAAGGTTCGTGGACGTACGGACTCTGAACTACCAGGAGCTTTGAAACAGAGGAGTGGCTGCGATGGAACCTTTCACAAGGCACCGCGGCAAGATAGCGGTTCTGAATCGCGCAAATATCGATACGGATCAGATCATACCGAAGCAGTTTCTCAAGTCGGTCACCCGGACGGGTTTCGGGGAGAATTTGTTTTACGATTGGCGCTACCTTCCGGACGGCTCGCCCAACCCGGAGTTCGAGCTGAATCAAAAGCGCTTTGCGGGTGCTTCGATACTGGTTACGGGAAACAACTTCGGTTGCGGGTCAAGCAGGGAGCATGCTGTTTGGGCTCTCTGCCAATACGGCTTCCGCGTGATCATCGCTCCCTGGGCGGAAAGGGAGGGCATGCGGATCCCGGGCTTCGCTGATATCTTCCGCAACAATGCCGTTCGTAACGGGCTCCTTACCGTTGAGCTCGCGCCTGACCAGGTGGCACGTATCATAGAGCTCAGCGAAGCGAATGAAGGACTCGAAGCAACGGTGGATCTGGCCGAACAGGTCGTTGTTGTGGAGACCGATCCAGCGGAACGCTTT
>CAZGYL010000586.1:0-3762 GCA_964529985.1 uncultured Planctomycetia bacterium
CGGCTTCAGGGATACACTCAAAGGGAAAAGTAAGCACCACATAGCTTTCGGGTTGAGCCAGGCCGACTGTGGCGCCTTCTGCGGTGAAGACCTCTCTAAATGGGATGTCCGCATTGAGTCGGCCGACCGCCCGAGGTGCTCCGAGCCCTAAGTCGTTCGATTCTCCGAGTGCAAAAACGCCGGCTGAAATAAACGGCCCTCTTGCTTTTATGCGGACGGATCCGGGCTGTCCTGAAGTTGCAGGCTCGTTTGAGCTCGTGGTACAGCCGAGGGCTCCGAGGAAGTTGTCTCCGGGCGTTCGACCTCCCCAACTAAGTGCCTCATGTAAGTAGGCTCCTGAGAGAAGCAATTTCCCTCCGCCTCTCAGATACGCAAGCAAAGCGGATCTGAGTTGAGCCTTAAGAACCTGCCTTCGTTGAGTGCCGCATATCAGGAAAACCGCGTCGTAGCTTTTGAGCATTGAGGGGGAGAAAGCCTTGAGTTCAACAGAGTCGCACCTGAAAGCCGCCGGGCACACGGAAGCCAGGCTCCATAGGTGCTCCACAACGCGATCTCCTCCTGACGGCGATCGGCCCGGCAGGAGCCGCAAGACCGGCGCTTTGCCACCCGGAGCGTGTTGGAGCTTCTCCACCACGCCCGTATCGTCGGGAAAGGCGTTTACAAGCAAAATGCGGACAGGAGCTTCAGGCGCTGCAAGCACCCCCGCAACAGAGGAGGGCAAAGAGCTCCCGCCTTCGTTTTCAGCGACTATCCGGAAGAAGACCGGCCTGCCGGCCGGGAGGTTCCTTACAAACGCCGTTGTCTTCCCAGTCTTACCCAGCTCGGTGAAGCACAATCCGTCGAAACTTACATGGATTCGATAAGAACGTGCAGCCCCGGCCCCCGCTGCTTGATCGCCCCAGGCCGGAGGCCGCCAAATGAGCCTCACACCACCTTTACGCACAAAGGCGCACAGAGCTTGCGGCGGCTCGGGCAGAAGCACGGTGTCGTCGCCTCCGAAGTAACGGGCCAGCGCCTGGTAGAGGGCTCTTCCTACAATGCGCCGCCAGCGTGGTGATTTTTCAGCTTTGAGATCGAGAGGATTGTCGTGAAAAGCACTTTCTATCAGGACCCCGGGAAGTTTTTTCAGGTAGCGCAGTTCGGCGAAGTCAGCTGATTTGATTCCGCGGTCAGGCCAGGTTGGATCCCAAAGCTGCTTCAGATCCCCTATGAGTTCCTCCCGTATCAGTCTGGCGAGACGCAGCGTTTCGGCGTCTTGTGCAGCTTTGTGGCGATAGACTTCGGTGCCGCGCCCGCCGCCCGCATTTGTGTGGTAAGAGAGGTAGACCGCACGATCGGTCGGGTTTACGAGAAACTCCGCAAATGCCGGCCGGCACAAGATGTCCCGCCTGTGCGGATCTTGCGTCGAGCTGTGCCAAACCTCAGGCGGCGCTCCTGAGTGCCGCACCCAGGCTGCAGCTCCCTGGTCGTAGAGCAGATCCGCCTTCAAAGCCTCGTAGGCTTGATCAGACTCGGTTGAAAGACCCCCGCCTATACGCAAAGCATCAACTGTTATTGAACCGTCACCGGCCGGCCGGATTTCGATCCGCTGCGCTCTACCTGCAAAGAAGTAATAGGTTCCAACGTACCTCCAGAGGCCGAAGAATCTGCTTTGGTCAATGGAAATTTCCTGGATTCCTGCTGCAGTAACAACGCGCACGACGGCAGTGCCGGCCTTACCGGGCGGCTTGGGGTACCGCAGGTAAAGGGGCATTCGGCCGCTCTGGGGAATCATGGGGCGGAAGCATGCAAGAGCGTTTTGTCCGCCTTGTGTCCATAGCGCCGATCCGGCAAAGCCTCGATTGAGTTTTTCCCACGGTCCACGGGCCTCGAAGTCCTGCCGGGAATCGTCGAGAACAACCTCAACCGCAGAAGGGCACTCGCAGCGCAACGGCCAAACGTCGGCTCCTGCGCGCCGCAGGTATGGGAGAAGGAAAGCGAAAACAGTGTCGGCGGTTTCAAAGTCCTCAACCAGGCCGCCTGTAGGTGGCCTCTGCGTAGTCCACCCCAACTGATCGTGCCGGTAGAGCCCGTGTCCGGGGCTTAGAACGATAATCGTTCCATCAAGGCCGCCCCCCGAGAAACAAACAGCAAGTACTGCTCCAACCAGCATGGCAGGTTCCCGAAATCCTCGTTATCCGGAAGGAACCTACCATCTCGGAACCAATTGCGCGGTTTTTAGGAACTTACGAAAAACATTTCCGGAACTTGCCTTCCTTCCAAAGATTTTCCGCCCCCAGCCCAAGAAAGAGCAGGCTCTTCGGCGCTGTGTGTGACAATCCAAAAGGAAAGCAAGTGATAAGCGGAAAGGAAAAACATCCTCTGCGTTCGCTCTCCTATGTCTTGGGCCCCACGGGACCCGATGGTTCATAAGTTTATAAATTCACGTCCTTTCCTTGCGGGCGGGAAGCTGCATGCTGTGGCGCTCCAGGTTCTCCTCGGGACGTACCAGGGACTCGGTTGTACGGCTTGCACTGAAAAGCAGGTCGTTACACCTTGCATTATTGTGGAATTTCTTGACTCAGGCGGTGATCCTGGGTCTGATGAACTCGACTGGGCGAAACGGATAAGAGCTCAGAGGCACGGCCGGACAATTGTGGATTTGGCCTTAAGTGACATAGCCGGAAAGACAACCCCTGGTGTAACGAATATTGAAGGCCACCAGAGCGAAACACGCGTATATGTGCGGGTTGCGGACTGGAATGTTGCAGCTGTCGCGGATTCCTCTGGCAACACCGATTCCCCGGCAATTTACAGAAAAAAGGGGACAGAACCTTCAAAGGGCGGAGGCTTGGACTTCGATAAGGGCGCCGTAAAGAAACGGGAGGTATTTTGCCAATGCGTGTTTGGGGTCTTGTTTGCGTATTGACGGGGTTGGTTGCACTCTTGAGTGTGACTCTGGGTTGGTGGAGGAACGGACGAGATAGGATACCAGGCCCGGATACATGGACCGACCACCTCGAGAAGGGAGTGTTTAAGCTTACCTGTAACGACGAAGAGGTCGTCGCGATAGGCCAGGAAGCCGGGACCTTGGTCCAAAGCGGCTTTTCTCCGGGACGCTCGGATTCCCAAGCACACCGCAGTGATGGGGGCGAAGCGGGGGATATCTTTGTCCTTTACCGGGATGGAATACTCCGCATTATCAAATCTCCGGCAGCAAGCAGCTGGACGACTAAGTGGAAGGTTATCGACCCAGGGTGTGTAGTCGGAACGTATAGATATCCTTTCAGGGTGGTGGACGCATGCTTTGACAAAGCAACCGGGGTTCTATACGTAATTGCGGAGAAGAACGGGCACAGGGATCTGCTGGCTTTGTGGATTAGCGGCCGGCTTTATTGCCGCGTGCGGCAGCGCGCGAGCACGATCCCGTTCCCAATGTTGTTTAGAATTCTGGTTCTGGGTGAGAACCGCCTGTTTTGCGTAACACCCCTCACCGTGTTCGTTTTAAAGATCCCCACGCTGACAACGGAGAGTTTTCCTTTTTTGGGGATGTCGCCTCGACCTAGTTACGCAGACGTTTTGTGGCGGAAACGTACCAGCCTGGGGAATGTTGAAGCAGTAGCGTGTTCTCCCGACAACAAGTGGGTTGTGGCGATGGGTGAGCCCCTGCGTGAAGACGAAGGGCAAAATGCAAAGAAAGGGAGCGTTTCGCGTGGCGGCTTAATACCTCGGATATGGTCCCGGAAGATGAGGCTCTATTTGTTTGGTTCGGATGGCAAGGTC
>CAZGYL010000587.1:0-3752 GCA_964529985.1 uncultured Planctomycetia bacterium
ACCCTCGAATGTTGTCGGCGGGCATAAGAGAAAAGCCGTCGAAATGGACACTGCTTCCGGGAGGAATGGAAACGGCGAAAGTCGCTCTCCCTCTGTATGCGGTCGGAGGCAAGGTGACCGAGAAACTGCGCCACCCGTTCTCGATTCCGTTTATCTTCTTGCGCGTGAGAGGCTCATTGAGGTTCTTCTCGCGATAAAGCCCCACCGTGACGCCGATGGGGCGGACGCCTTTGAGTGAAATCTGTCCCGTCCGCATGAAGCCCCGGAAAAGATAAGCCACCCCGGGCTTGACGAAAATTCCGTCCTGGGCGAGGAAAGTTGGTTCGGTTCTCGAGTCGTTTATCAGGTAAGCCGCCCTCACTCCGTGGTGGAAATCCCAGAACTTGGAGTAACCCAGACGGGCCTTTCGGTTCTCACCGGCAAGGTGCCAGCGGTTTTCCTCGTAGCCCGAATGCCACCAGTCCTCGGCGGTCAGATCGTCTCCCGGTTCCCGTCTGAGCCAGCCCCAGACATTGGGAGAGTAGGGAGGAATCTCTTCGAAACTTCGGTTGAAAAGAAGCTCGGCCCACATGCCGTCCACCTGGCGGCCAAACCCGCTTTCAATGAAGTTGCCGTAAATGAGATGACTGACGGGTTTTTCCACCATGATCTCAGAACCTACGGTGAAAAGGACGGAGGAGCTTCGGGAGCCGGGGGAATCCGATCCGTCCGCTTGCCGATCGGCCGCCGCAGCTGAGGCTGAGCATACAACGAGCGCGCAAAGAAGCGTGAAGAAGGGCCTTCTTTTCTCGGTATCGATTCTTCTGTTTCCTTGATTTCGGTGGAATCCGACGCCCGGCCGGTTCCTTTGTGACTCACCGGCTCGTATCATTGTAACCGCTCGCTTTTCGGAACTCAAAACTCCACTTTGCCGGGTCAGCGTGTTCCGGCCGGTCTGAACGTATAGGGTTGTATACGGAGTGCTCGGAGAGAGAACCGCAGGGTGGGCTGGATCGCGATCGTTCCGAGGGTTCTGAACCCCCATTCCTGCGGGCGGATTGGGTTTGTCCCGCCATCGTTCCTCCTTTCGTTCTTCTGACCTGGAAAAGGGTAGCACGCCGGCGCGCTTCCCGAGCCGTTTCCTGCCTGCGGGGAGGATCCTGCAGAGTACGAGTTTCCGTCACCCATACTCGCTCCTGAGGGTTGCCTGCCGCCTCCTCCCGCGGCGGCTCTGCCTTCCGACACCGAGTGGGGGATATTCTGGAGCGACAATCCGGATCCGGCCTTCGTGAGTTTCGACGTGACTGCCTCGAGGTGCATAATAAGCTTGGTGCGTGTTGTCAAAACGGTGGAACAGGATGAACGAACGCTGGACAAACTCCAACTTCGGTGACTCTGAGGTGCGTACGGGTGTAAGAGGCGAGCTGAGCCTGGGTTCATGAAGATCGTGGGAACACAGGTCCTTCAAATGGGAGTGTGGAATCGCCGGGCCAAAGTGGCATATTGATACCACACCTCCTCGGGCAAGCGTGAAGAACGCTCCGGGTGAGCGGGTAAACGATCGTATGAATCCGGGCAGTGGTCCGCGCCGGTACGGAGATTACGATAAGCCCTCTCCCTATTCTGTTGAGAGGCGCGTTTGGGACTGCGCTGTGGCAAAAGATAAATCCGGCAAGGGCGTTTGTTCGCAGCCGGTTGGGCTTAAGGCCGATATGGAAAAAGTGCAGGATTCTCCCCCGTTGTCCAGCGGTGCAGCCTTCGCAATTCCGGTTTTTCCTTTATCTTTACAGGCCGAATGCCGCATGCTGGAATGAGGATATGAGGATCACACGGGAAGAAATCGCCTCCATTGCAGGCTCGCTTGACTTTATCTGCTGGGGTGTAGGTATTTGGGTTATCGACGTTACGGTTAACTTGGGAACGAACTATAACTTCGATATCATAAACGATTTTCTCGGCATTGTGCTTATCGGCTGCGGTGTTTTCCGGCTGGGAAGAATCGATGTCGGTGAGCGGTACCGCAATACGTTGGCTTTTGTAAAGGCCGTGGTTTTCCTTTCAGGTTTGCAGGCATTAAGCGATAATCTGGGGCTTCGCGTTCCAAAGACCGTCTCGGCTGTTTTGTCCTTGCTTGAGCTTCTGAAAGCGCTGGGAATAGTTCTTTTCTGTAAAGTTATGGTCTGGTTGTGCTCGGAGCTGGGTTTCACGCGGGCCGCCGGCAGCTGGAGGGTCACGCTCTTGCTTTATGTTTTTACATATCTCGTTCCCGTATGGCTCCTCGGCGTGATCGGTTTGCTGCGGGGCGGGGGGAGAATAACGCTAGATATCGGTATTATTCCCACGGTTCTGGTCCTTTCGGCTTTCACGTTCGTGCCTTTGATACACTTTTTCATTTCGGCTTGGCGAACGAAGTCCGAAGTGAAGGCGCGGATAAGCCCTGCGCCGAACGAAGGTTGGGCCGGACAGAGTGCCCGCCGCCGCCCGGTGGGGAGATGACCCGCAGGGGAAAAGATGTGGAGTGGAATTATATTGACTCCAGCCGGCGGATTCAGCATCATGGTTATATATAGAGGTTTCTGTGAGAAAGGAGTCGGTCCGGGCCTTTCTGAGGCTGCATGCACCGAGAGCTTCCTCCGGGTCGCGTTCCTACCGTCCTCAGGGGCTTTGGAGGTCGTCATGAGTCCAGCCTACAGAACTCCGCCGGGTTTTCGGATTTGTGCTCTTGCATTCGTTTTGTCCTCTATTTCCTCTATGGGCCGCGTGCGTGGCGCTGTGGCTCCCACAATGGAGGGTGTGCCCACGCATTGTCCGCCTGTCATAACAGCATGCCCGCCTGCAGAGACGAAATGCCCCGAGGAAGAGACTCAGTGCCCGGTCAGGGAGACGGCTTGCCCGGCTGAGGAGACCGTTTGTCCCAAGGATCCGACGGTCTGCGAGTACACGAAGTGCCCAGAGATTCCTACGCAATGTTCTACCGTACTCACTCGGTGCGCGATAGCCAGTCTATGTCATGCTTCACCCACAACATGCCCGGCGTTTCCACAGCCTACTGAGTGCCCCACATTCCCGACCAAATGCCCGGCTGTGGAAACCGAATGCCCTCCAATGGAAACGCAATGCCCGCCGGCCGAAACCGAGTGTCCTGTCCGAGAGACGTGGTGCCCCGGACCCTTCACCACCTGCGCCGAAACACCCACCAACTGTCCGCCTGTGGAGACTGAGTGTCCGGTGTTCAGCACCGTTTGTCCCACTGAAGCAACAAGATGCCCACCGGAGATTACAAATTGTCCGCCTGTCGATACGCAATGCAACGTGGATCCCACCCGTTGCCCGGAAGAGCGTACGCAATGCCCGGTGGATGATACACGCTGCCCGCCTGTGGCGACCCAATGCGTCATGCTGGTTACCGAATGTGTGGTTATGCCGAGTTGCATGGGACCGCTTTTCAAACGCGGCGATGTAAATGTTGACAACAAGCGCGATATCGCTGATGCCATAAACCTGCTTGCCTCACTGTTTGCAGGCGGCATGAGACCCCCTTGCCTGGATGCCGCTGACGCTAACGATGACGGCAGGGTCGACATAGGCGATCCCATTACAATTCTTGATTACCTCTTCGGAACGGGGGACGAACTACCGCCGCCCTTCGAGCAGTGCGGCTGGGATCCCACCGAAGACGATCTGACCTGCGATTCCTTCGGCCCTTGCGAGCTCTAAGGCGGATGATACGGCAGAGGCGGCAGGATTCCGATTTACGTTTTTCTCAGGAGCCT
>CAZGYL010000588.1:0-3738 GCA_964529985.1 uncultured Planctomycetia bacterium
GGAACCGGCAAGACTTCAGCGCTACAGAAAGTTCGGGCCTCGACTTCCGCGCCGCTTATCAACGTGAATCTTGAGCTTTCTTGCAGACTGTTGGACCTGACCGAACGACAGCGTGCTCTCCGGGTTCCCCGGCTCTTGGGCGAAATCATAGGTGAAGTCCCTGGAGAGCTCCTCTTGCTTGACAACATCGAAATTCTATTCGATGTTCACCTGAAGCAGGACCCCTTGCGTCTGCTTCAGGGGGTATCCCGAAACAGGACGGTTGTGGCAGCCTGGAATGGTTCCGTTGTAGATGGTTATATAACCTACGCCGTGCCGAATCACCCGGAGTACCGTCGTTACCCCATCGACGGCTTTGGGGTTGTCAGTTCGGAGGTGAAGAGCTGAGGGAAGCAACAACCGAAGGTGCAAAGGAAACGCTTACAATGAGATATGGAGATCTGATCCAGTTCGAGCCTATCGAGTCTGTTGTCCAGCTCCGGGATGCTGATCAAGCCGCTGGTGCCAGGGAACTGGTGAGCACCTACGTGATCTCCGACGAGATGGCGGAAAAGCTTACTGGTCTTGTGATCCCCCAGCTTCAGTTCGACCAGCCTCTCGATAATAAGGGGCTTTTGGTCGTCGGTAACTACGGCACCGGCAAGTCACACCTGATGTCGGTAATCTCCGCTATCTGCGAGCATGCGGACCTGCTTTCCTCCCTAGGCAACGCACACGTGGCAGAAGCCGCGAAACGTATCGCCGGGAAGTTCAAAGTGGTCCGCACTGAGATCGGCGCCACCACTATGTCTCTACGGGACATCCTCGTGGGCGAGCTGGAGGAGCACTTGGCTGCCATGGGGGTGACTTACACCTTCCCGGACGCCAGCGAGGTCCCCAACAACAAGCGCGCCTTCGAAGAGATGATGGCCGCGTTCCACGAAGAGTATCCGGACCATGGTCTGCTCCTGGTCGTGGATGAGCTGCTGGATTATCTGCGTCACCGTAAGGACCAGGAGCTGATATTCGACCTCAACTTCCTCCGTGAGGTGGGCGAAGTCTGCAAGCACTTGCGCTTCCGCTTCATGGCGGGTGTGCAGGAGGCCATCTTCGACAGCCGCAGTTTTGCCTTCGCCGCCGATAGCGTCCGCCGGGTCAAGGACCGCTTCGAACAGATCCTCATCGCCCGCAAGGATGTGAAGTTCGTCGTCGCCGAGCGCCTGCTCAAGAAGACCGGCGAGCAGCAGGCCAAGATCCGCGAGTACCTCACACCGTTCGCCAAGTTCTACGGCCACATGAACGAGCGGATGGACGAGTTCGTCCGCCTCTTCCCGGTTCATCCCGACTACATCGACACCTTCGAGCGCGTCACGGCGGTGGAGAAGCGCGAGGTGCTCAAGACCCTGTCGCTGGCCATGAAGAAGCTGCTCGAGCAGGAGGTGCCGGCGGACCGGCCCGGTCTCATCGCCTACGACAGTTATTGGGAAACCCTGCGCAGCAATCCGGCCTCCCGCGCCAAAGACGAAGTGAAAGAGGTGATCGATTGCAGCCAGGTTCTGGAGTCCCGGATCGAACGGGCCTTCACCCGGCCGGCATACAAGCCCATGGCACTTCGCATCATCCATGCACTGTCAGTCCACCGGCTGACGACGGGAGACATCTACGCTCCTCTGGGCGCTACCGCTGAGGAGCTTCGCGATACCCTCTGTCTCTACCAGCCTGGCATCGAAGACCTAGGTGGAGAGCCAGCTGATGACCTTCTTTCGCAGGTGGAAACGGTGCTGCGCGAGATCCACAGGACTGTCAATGGCCAGTTCATTTCCTGCAACCCGGAAAACCGGCAGTACTATTTGGATCTCAAGAAAGCGGACGATTTCGACGCGCTGATCGAAAAACGGGCCGAAAGTCTGGATCCGTCCCAACTCGACCGGTACTACTATGAGGCCCTCAAGAGGGTCATGGAGTGCACCGACCATACCTATGTCACAGGTTACAGGATATGGGAGCACGAACTGGAATGGTTAGGACGTAAGGCGGCAAGGCAAGGTTACCTGTTTTTCGGGGCTCCCAACGAGCGATCAACCGCCGTGCCGCCCCGTGACTTCTACGTCTACTTTCTCCAGCCTTTCGATCCTCCGTACTTCAAAGACGAGAAGAAATCAGATGAAGTGTTTTTCCGTCTGACCAAGAAAGAGGATGAATTCCGGTCCGCGCTAACGAAGTATGGTGCAGCGTTGGACCTCGCTTCGACCTCAAGCGGCCACGCCAAAGCTACGTACGAGTCCAAAGCCGACGGCTTTCTTCGGGACCTTGTGCGGTGGTTGCAGAAACATATGACGGATGCTTTCGAGGTGACTTACCAGGGACGCACCAAGTCAATGCTCGAATGGGCCAAGGACAAATCCCTCCGACAGCTGTCTGGAACCGTCTCCGACGACCGGATTAATTTCCGGGACATGATGAATACTATTGCAGGGATCGTCTTCTGTGCTCACTTTGAGGACCAGGCGCCTGAGTATCCTTACTTCTCCGTGCTCATCACAAGCCGTAACCGCAAGCAGGCTGCCCAGGACGCCCTACGTGCAATAGCAGGACAGAATCGCACCAAGCAAGCGACAGCTGTCCTTGATGCGTTGGAGCTCCTTGACGGCGACCGGCTTGACCCTTACCGCTCGAAGTATGCGAGGCACATCATCAATATTCTCAAGAAAAAAGGGCATGGCCAGGTTGTTAACCGTTCGGAACTTATCCAGGAGGTGTACGGTGTCGAGTACTTCGCCCCGGAAAAAGGTTACCGTCTGGAGCCTGAATGGACAGTCGTGGTCCTGGCCGCGCTGGTTTACTCCGGTGATCTTGTGCTTTCAGTCCCCGGCAAGAAGTTCGATGCCACTGGGTTGCCGCAACTCGCTGCGGCCACCATTGATGAACTGCTTGAGTTCAAGCATATTGAGCGACCCAAGGAGTGGAACCTGCCCGCCCTCAAGGCGCTTTTCGAACTGCTCGGGCTTGCGCCGGGCATGGCGCAACTCGTTACGCAGCGCAAGGAAGAGCCAGTCCAGCAGCTCCAGAAAGCGATCTCAGAGCTAGTGGAGAAGTTTGTCATAGCTCAGCAGAGCCTGCAAAGCGGCTTCCCCTTTTGGGGGAGGAATCTGCTCTCCGAGCAGGAAGTAGCCCAGCTTAGCGACAGGCTCGATCGGACCAAAACCTTCCTGGAATCACTCCGAGCTTATTCGTCACCGGGTAAGCTGAAGAACTTCAGGTATGACGCCGAAGATGTGAAGGCCCACAAGGACGGCCTAAAGGCACTCTCGGAGATCGAGTCCCTGCAGGAGCTGGTAAGCGACCTGGGCCCCGTAGCCTCCTATCTCTCCACCGCCGAGGCAGTGCTCCCCACGGACCACCAGTGGGTAGAGCGGATGAATGTGACACGGGACGCGGTGCTCGCACAGATGTCGGACCCGGCCCAACGCACCTCCAGCGCTTTCCGCCAGCAGACCCTGCGCAAACTGACAGACCTCAAGAAGTCCTACGTGCAGGACTACCTGGACATGCACGGCCGGGCCCGGCTGGGTGTGAATGAGGACCAGCGAAAAAAAGATCTACTGAACGATGAGCGCCTAAAAGTGCTTCGGGATCTTACTAGCATTGACCTTATGCCCGTTTCACAATTGAGGGAATTCGAGGAGCTTTTAGCCGGACTGAAAAGCTGCTTCGCGCTCACCGAGCAGGACCTCGACGCATCGCCGGTCTGCCCGCATT
>CAZGYL010000589.1:0-3737 GCA_964529985.1 uncultured Planctomycetia bacterium
TCCGCATGGTTCCCCGTCCCGTACCAAGGATCTATACCGTTATCAAATGTGCCGTTCGGAATGAGATTCTTGTCTGGATCAGCAAGATTGACAAGCGACACGTTGTCTATGAGAAATTCCCCGGGCTCTTCAATGTAGAAATAAAGCCTGCTGCTTGTTGCGGGACCTGTGACAGCGACGGTTTCCCAGCCGGTCTCACTTTGTTGATCATAGGCCCCGCTGTCGGTCCAACTTGCAGGATCGTCCGAGGGTGCGCCGGGGACCATCTTCTCCAGGCTGAAGCCCATACCATCTGCAGCAGGAGACCAGTCCCCTTGATCTTCGTATCTCACCGAATCAACCAGGTTTCCCTCTCCGTCCACAAGTGTTATCCGCTCTCCGTCGTTCGAAAGTTGGCCGACGAAATTTCCTATGGTGTTCACCGCGCTGAAACTCGAACGAAGCGCAGCTTCGTTCCGGCAGACGGCAAGCCGTCCGCCTGCAGGGAGAAGCAAACCCTCCGGGAACTGAAACTGAATGCCCTGCGTGAATCTGTAACCTGTAAGATCGATCAGTCCGCCGGAGATATTCGTGATCTCCACAAACTCAAGCGAGCTGTCCCGATCGCCCAGCGGGTGATAATGAATCTCAGTGATCGCAACTCCCGCGGGCAGAATGGGCGGCGGAGGGCACGCGCCGCCGCCGTTCGGGCCCAGGGGCGTAGGGTCGAACGCCCCCCAATTGTTGGGCAGGTTCGCGTCGGCCGCAGCGCACAAACGGCCCAAAGAAGGTCCCTCGCCGTCAGCAGCAACAGGCCAGGGCGGCAGGTTGTCATACCTGACGCTGTCAACCAATGTGCCGTCGCCGGCTCTGAGCTCAACTCGCTCTCCGCCGTTCTCAAGGTGAAACGCGCCCCACGAGTAAAGGTCTTCGGGAGCAAGTCCGAAAGCTTCGGCAAGAGCTTCCGGGTTTTCACAAACCACGATATATCCACCCGGCGGGATCACCGCTCCGCGCGGGAATTGAAACCTTACACCGCGCGAAAGCAACCAGCCTCCTATCACCGCTTCTTTTCCGGTCGGGTTGTGCAGCTCTATAAACTCAAGCGGTTCGTCTCCCGGCGGGTGGTAGTTGATCTCGTTTATCACAACAGCAAGGGAAGAAGGCGTCGCTTCCGTGTCACAAGCGTCCCCTAATCCATCGCGATCGCGGTCGCGTTGGTCTGGGTTGGGGGTTTCAGGGCAGTTGTCGCAGGCATCGCCCACTTCGTCACCGTCGCTGTCGGACTGATCCGGATTCTCAACAAAGCGGCAGTTGTCGACGTCATCCGTGATCCCGTCGTGATCGCTGTCGTGAAAGCCGTCATCGATCGTGAGCCTGTTCGCCGAGCCGTCCGATCCGTCATGCCGGTCGCCGTTCGGACCGACAGGCGTATGAGCAAGATCAACTATATCGCCCGGAGCAAGAGGGACCTTCACCGTGCGGGTCACGCCCGAGGTATCGGTTCCACCGATACGAGCCTGGTCCACCTGCCTGCCGTTCACAAAAAGCCGACCGCCCACACCGCTCCCATTGGGATTGGTTTTTCGTAGGTGCCAGGTTATCTCGGCGTTCGGCAGCGGGCGATCGCAGATCCACCTCCGGATCGTCCAGTGCTCCTCGCCCGGCGGGCTGTTTGTGCCGTTGGGGTGGGTCGCCTCGCGGCCCAGCATTGTCCACGGGCCGCCCTGCGGGTTTAGATCCCATGCCTGCCCGGTCCAGTTATTGCCGTCGGGCGAAACTGGGCCGCCGCCGGGACCCGCTTCGTTCTTAAACGGGATAAAGTCCTCGGCCGCGTAAGTGTGATCGCCGTCACGCGAATAATTGTAGTAGCCGTAATACCAGTTGCCCGCACCTTGCCGCCCTTCGGTCGACCAATCGTCGTATGAATCGGCTACAACGTCCGCTGCAAGAGGCGTCGCTGCAAAGAAAAGAAAAAAAGCGGCAAATAGTAAGGGGGCAACTCGACCGCGCCGGGATTCAGAGCGAAGCTGATTTCTGATTCTCATCTTTTCCTGCAAAGAGTTCCGCTTTTATGCTCCGGGGCCGCGGAAGGACCACGACCCCACAGAATCAGCCTTTGTGATCAATATTACGGCTTGCAGGGCGGGTAGGAAACACAGTCGAGCGAATCGGCCGTCGGATCCTCGCCGCACCGGCCGAAAGGCGGCGGCAGGTCCCCCTCGCCGCCGAAGAGGTGTCCGAGAATGGCTATGGCATCGGCGATGTTCAAGTTGCCGTCGTCGTTCCCATCAGCCGCATCGCGGCACGACGGAACGGGCTCGCCTCCGAAAAGGTGCCCGAGAAGGGCGATCGGATCGGCGATATTCAAGGCGCCGTCGGCATTCACATCCCCGCGCATAAACCCGCCCGAAGGCAGCTCGGATTCCAGTTTAACCATTGTGATCAGAAACACCGTACCGTCGTTTCCGTCCACGATCCTGTCCAAACTGGAAGGATCGCCGGGCACGAAGTTCCCACCGCCGTCCGAGTCGATTGCAAAATCCAGGGTATCACCGACAGCTACGGTTTCCTTGATCTTGAAACGGACGCCGAAGCCGTCCGAAACCGCAGAGTAGATCTCATCAGAGTTGTGGAAGATACGGCCCACAACACCATCTCCGTTGGAGCTTATATTGAAGAGGAAACCTTCGATCTCAACCTCTCCGTCTACGGTGCTCACCCACCTGCGGATCGCCCAATGCACTTCGGTATCCGTTTGGCCGTTCCCCGCGGGGTGACCTCCCTGGCAAGTGATCTCCGTCCAAGGGCCGTGGCCGACAGGTCCGTTATCAAGAAGATCCCATTTGGTGCCGGTCCAGTTGTTTCCGCCGGGCTCGACCACACCACCGCCCAAGTTTTCAAATTCGATGAAATCGTCGGGGCCGTAGACGCCGTCGCGGTTTGTAACGTCCTCGCGCATGTCGTAGTAGCCGTAGTACCAGCCGTTGACCCCTTGCTCGCCGTCTGCAGACCAGTCGGCCATCGAATCGGCGACGATCTCACGCTGCCCGGGCGTATCGGGCGGAATTTCAGCGGTTATACCGAGTACATTGAAAGAACCGTCGCTGTAGTCTTCGCGATTGCCGCAGACACCTTCGGGTGTCAGTGCGAGGTCTACGATATCCCCGACGGCCAACGTACGCACGATAACGTGCCTGATACCGATCGTATCAGCCCCGTAAATCGTCGCCCGATCGACTTCTTCGCCGTTTATGAATAGTATCCCGGTTACACCCGTCTGGTTCGGGTTCGTCTTGCGCATGTGCCAGATAATGGCGACTTTGCCGGCGTACGTGCTTATCCACCTTCGAATCGCCCAGTGCTCTTCAAAAGGATCGCTGTTTTCACCGTTGGGATGGATATCCCCTTGCGCGATATAGGTCCACGGAGCCCCCTGGGGGCTTACGTCCCAGGCCGTGCCGTTCCAGTTGTTTCCCTCAAGGCTTACCGGATCCCCGGTTCCATCGTTTACAAACTCGATGAAATCATCGGGATCATACACTCCGTCTCCCAGGGTCTGATCCTGCGTGTAGTTGTAGTAACCGTAATACCAACCCTTTGTGCCCTGGACTCCTTCTGCAGACCAATCGTCCATTGAGTGAGCGATCCAAGTCGGCTCGCAGGCATCTCCGGATCCGTCAAGATCGCGGTCCGCCTGATCTTCGTTTGCAACGTTCGGGCAGTTATCGCACGCATCCCCTACGCCGTCGTTGTCA
>CAZGYL010000590.1:0-1421 GCA_964529985.1 uncultured Planctomycetia bacterium
TGTAAAAAGCAATGCTGCAACCGGAGGTTCGACAAGCGCAATGGCTACGCCGAGCGCGGCTGAAGTCACACAGACGGCCAGAAGCACGCGTAGAGTCTGTCTTCGTGACAACCCGGCCGCAAGGAGCCGGTGGTGAATGTGGTCCCGGTCGGCCGAGAAGATCGGTTTGCGCTTAAGCCACCTGCGTGCTATGGCCAGGCACATGTCCACGATCGGGACCCCGAAGATAATAGTAGGCACGAGAACTGAAAACCCCGGATCAATCGCACTTAAGCCGCGGAAAGCAACAGCTCCGTACGCGAAACCGAGAAACGTACTTCCTGAATCGCCGAGAAAAGCTTTTGCAGGGGGCAGGTTGAAAAGCAGGAAACCTGCTGTGGCGCCTGTTATGGCGGCGCAGATAAGCACCATATATATGTTGCCGGAGAGAGCTGCAAGCGCGAGAATCGCACCGATCGCGATAAGCGCAATGCCTGAGGCGAGGCCATCGAGTCCATCAACCAAATTGAGCGCGTTGGTGCATGCAAGCAGCCAAAGTACGGTAACAGGAACCGTGAGAAGCCCCAACTGAATAGGCTGCCCGAATGGATTTGGAAGCACGTCGAGCCTGAACCCGAAAGCAACCAGGATTATCGCTGCAAGGATTTGAATCAAAAGCTTGCGCCTGGGGGTCACCCCGCGGAGATCATCAAAGAGCCCCAGTCCGGTGATGAGGAATCCGGCCAGACTCAGGGCGACCAAATCGCGGCGGAACAGGGAAAGCGGCACCGAAGCCAACTGGTGATAGATGAGGAAACAGCCCAGCGTGCCGAAGCAGGACAGAGCAATGACCGGCCCGCCGACAAGAGGAGTCGGTGCGGAATGCGTCTTCCGGAAGCCATCCGGACGGTCGAGTAGTCCTATCCGAGGTGCTATGCGCACGGCGGCGGCGGTGCCTGCCACAGCGCTAAGAAAAGCTGCCGCGAAAATGGCCACCGCGTAAACCATGCCCTTACCTCCTTCCTACCCTTTCAGAAAGTCGCACTCCCCCACGTTTGAGTGCAAACTCGGTCGCGGTGGACCAACCAACGAACCGCACACCCAAAGGTGTACTCCCTAAAGTTCCTCCAGATTGTTATTGACACCTGCGCTGTCTTTCTACATGCGTGCACACCCGGTACACACATTGCGCCTGCGCTCCTACACTTGCTCTGTGTACCCACACACCGAAACGGAGGAACTGTGCTGCATGCTACCGAGCACTTGAAACGAGTGTCAACAGTAAGACCCGCATAAAGTGTTGCTTAACCAATGCAGACCTATTGAGTTACATCCGGCACCGGAAAGTCGGCGGAAAGAATGCAACGAAAAAAGTGTGGAGGCAGGTTGAAAAGAGGCGTGGGTCCTTGCCGGGGAGTCGCTTTCAACGGCGCGGAATCCCG
>CAZGYL010000590.1:1431-3730 GCA_964529985.1 uncultured Planctomycetia bacterium
GCGCACGCGTACTCCGTCTTCATCGACCCTGTAGATTTTGGGAATCAGTTTATCGTTGCGGCGCTCTTTGGTCTCAAGCAGTACGGGCCTGCCCCAAAGGAAATAAACGTGTTCAAGGGTCTTGCGGCAGTACTCGTCATCAAGTGGTAATCCCTCGTACGCGTGCTGAAGGTAAAGGGTGCGCGTTCCTTTGTAGTCGCCGTCAAGGACCAAGATCCGCGGCACTCCCCAATTCATGAGGCTTTGGACAAGGATCTCCTTGACGCGCCGCCAGTCGGTTTCTTCAACAACGGTTTCCCAGTAGGTGTCCCTGTCGCGCTCGCGATAGAGATAGAGCTGGAGTTCCTCTATGACTTCCCGGGTCAAGAACTCATGTACAAAGAACCAATCCATGTGGGTCCGTCGGACCTGGAAGATCTTCTCGCGGCCTTTGCCCAGTTTGAGATCCCAAGTCTCCCGCTTGCGGCGGTCGCGGCACTCTTCGTACTGCGGGCCGAATTTTCCCGTGTCCCAGCGGTGCTCGATGTCTTTGAATATCGCGTAGCCGAGAAGATACGGGTTGAGCTGCCGTGGATTGTGTGCCTTGACCCGCGCGTTGTACAGATTGTAAAGACCGTGTTCCTCGGCGCTGAGGAACTTGCGCCTGAAAAGCTCCTGCATGATTTTCTCATGCCAGTAGGTGGCCCACCCCTCGTTCATGATTTTGGTCCGGCGGTATGGAATAAAGTATTGAGCTTGAGTTTTGATCACACTGAGGATGTCGCGCTCCCAACTTTCCAACCCCCTCGGTGAATGACCCATGATATAGCCGATCAAGTCCACCGTGGGTTCAGGCGGCGTCTTCTTGCGCAACTTGCGCTTCTCCTCGGTCGGGATCTGCTTTTTCGGCGCGAGGAGATCATCGAATCGTCCGCGGGCGGGTGTGGTCTTTTGCCAACCGTAGAGCCTCTCCCGTGCTTCGTCTTCGGTTTCCGGATGGATGGGCTCATCAGGGTCAATGTTCCACTGGATTGCAAGTGCGGCATCGATCACCCGCTCAACCGCATCGATGCCGTAATCTTCTTCATACTTGCGGAACCGGGCCGCAGCTTCGGAAGCCGAAGTGATCATGTCTCTCCGGGCGTACTGAAAGTGGCGGTTGTTGTTCATGAAGTCGTTGTGGGCATAGACGTGCGCCATGACGAGCACTTGAATCGGAAAGGGATTGGTTTCCATGAGGTAGGCTCTGACAGGTTCACTGTTGAAGACGACTTCATAAGGGACACCGAAACCGTGCTCGTACTTAGTACGCTCGATCTCGAAATTCCTCCCGAAGCTCCAGTGCGAGAAGTTGACCGGCAGGCGATAGGCCATGATCTCAAGCATTTTACGGTCCGGCACTACATCGAACTCCTGGGGCAGAAAATCAAGGCCGAACTGGCGGGCGATCTCCTGGATGATCTTATCGGCTTCGTTCAGGCGCTTAAGATCGACGTCGGACATAAACCACCCTCCCTGGTTCCCGCAGCAGTCCGGGACGGAGTCCTCTACCGGGCTACTCTGTCCGACTGGAGCAGAGCTTTGAGCGCCGGGTATAAGTCCTCCCGCCCGTGGATGACGACTCCGTAGAGAGGTACATCACCCCAGGAGCCGTGCCAGTATACATATCCGTCATCCTCAGTTTCAAAAAGAGGGAGCTCTTCAGCGAAAGCCTGCATGAGGACCGAAGCCGAGTAATCGGTCTGGATCTCGCCGTAGCCGAAGGCGGCTACCCCCCGCTGGAGCAATGCCTTGAGCGAGGCGACCGTCCGCGCCGGCTCCCAGTCCTCTCCGTCTGAGAAATGGAACGGATAGACGTTCCAGCGCGAGGTGGGGTACTCGGTATCTATCAGCTCTCCGGCGAGATCGTATGCAGAGAAACAAAACGTTCCTCCTGACTCCCCCTTATGGAAGAATGTCTGCTCATCGACAAGCTTCGCTTCGGTCGTATGCGCTATAAATCGGATTTCAACCTGTTGGTAAACGGTTTTGAGGAAGGAGAGCATCCAAAAAAAGAATGACCGGGCAAGGTACTTTTTCATTGTGTCCATGCTGCCAGACACATCCATCATTGCAAGCACTACGGCGTTGGAACGGTACTCGACGTCTTCGGTCAGAGTACGGAAGCGAAGGTCTGAGCTTTCAAGGTAAGGAACGACGGGTTCTTCAGGCTGCGGTATGGGACGGCCGCTTCGGAGCAGCTCCAGAGCTTCAAGCAGGTTACCGCGCGCAGCGCCCAACGCCGCGCGGCATTCCGCTTCGCTTCGTCCGGTCTCGGCGA
>CAZGYL010000591.1:0-3727 GCA_964529985.1 uncultured Planctomycetia bacterium
GAGCCAGGCCTTCCGGCCTGAGCCCAAGAAGAATGTGGACCATTGTGGGATTGCCAACGATCGAGAGCGCGACAATCCTGCGCGGCGGAATCGAGCAAGCCCGGCAAGCTGTTTGAATGACCTCTGAAAGCGTCCCCCGCACGGCTGCGGTGAGGCGTTCAAGTCCGTCCTTGTGTTTCATAACGAAATCGATGCGGGAAACCACATCGAGACCGTAAGCTGCCTGGCGGTTCCAGGCGCTTGCCGCTTGAAGTACCCTGCCCTCGGGGAGGTCGACGATACCTGCTGCAACTGTTGTTGTTCCGATATCAACCGCTGCACCCAGAAACGGACCTCTTCGGCCGAGAGCAACGAGCGTGTCCTCGACAATCGCAGCGGTTAGGCGGCAGGTTTGGTGTCTTGAAGTACATCTTGAGAGGCTGCGCAGCGCACTGAGGGAAAGACGTAGCGGCGATCCAAGGCTTTCCGCCAGCCGCCTGTGAGCCGCTTTTTGGGTCTTGAGCTCCGGAGCCGGGATTTGCAGGGTTTCCAGGCGGCACCGAGGCTCTTGGGCCTTCTCCGTACCGAAGGACTCCTTCCCGCCGGCGACACTGCCGCCCGTATCGACAACCATGTCGCTGGAGACGACAATGCGGCAAGCCAAGCGCCAGCCGGCCTCCAGCTCCTGAGTGCTGAACGCCCGTTTGTCCGGGTCCGTCGGGGGCGGTCCCCCTCTGATAACCCGTACGGCGCAGTTGAGACACCGACCGGCTCCACCGCACGGTAGTGCGAGGGCGGCTCCGGCGTTTCGGGCGGCTTCGGTAAGGGGTGTGCCGCAAGGCACTTCAGCGATTCGCTCACCCGGAAGGAAGCAAACACGACATATCGATCGGTCGGTCATGGTGAAAGCCTTTTTTCGGTCGGGAACAGACCATTGTATGCCCCCGGGGGCCAGCCAACCAGGCCGGGGCTTTTGTGAAAGGCCGCGCACCCCGATAATGAGGGGGATGGGCTTTTCGACTTTCTGCGGAGACAGTGAGTCGAGCAGGCGGGGCACGAGGACTTGTTTGAGTGAGCGAGGTCCGAAAGTGGCTCTTGAACGATCCGGCTTGAAGGTCACCATCCCCCTTGTATTTGGTATTTGTCTGTCTTTGGTATCGCTTGCAGATTCTCCCCCGCAAGCGCCGTCTGCAGAGGAGCTTGCCCGGGAGCTTTCTTCCGTGAAGTTGGAACTGAAGCAGTTGAAGTCGGATTTGGAAGCGGCAAGGAAGAAGCCGGGCTTCCGGAGTTTGCTGGGCGAGGCTTTCGATCTTGGAGGGGAAATTGAAATCGAATTCGTGGATCTGCAGTCCAAGACAGAAACGGTAAGCGGAGTGACCGTCGTACGCAGGGAGGAAGACAGTCCCTTCCTGCGCGTCGACAAGGTCCGGTTGTCGCCTGAGATAACCTTCACCGGAAAGGGAGACCCGGTTCAGATATATGCTCAGGGGGATCTGGATTTTCTCGTGCGGGAACAGGCGAACGTCAGAGCCAGGGTCAAGGAATTTCATATTACGTTTGAAGGAGAGCCGGCCGATTGGCTGGAAGTCCGCCTGCGGCTCGGGCTTGAGGACCCTTTCATGCGTCCGCCTCACGACACGGAATTTTGGCCGCTTGCCGCAACGGCTTTCTGGCGGCGTGAGGCTGTGGGCTTTTTCTTCAGAACGCGCGCGGGGAGGCCCAGCAGGCCGCTGGGGAGATTGAATCTGTACGCGTCCGTTACAAACGGTTACCGCTTGGATGACCGTGAGCCCGGAGAAGGAGACTTTGACATAGTAAGCAGGGAGGCACGCATAAGCGGAAACACTGAGCTCAGGGAGCTTGGAATCGGTGTAGGCTGGGAAAAGAGGTGGCTTGATGAACCCGATGAGTCCTTTCTCGGGAGAGTGCAATCGGAGGTCTTGGGGTTCTACTACAACGACAGCATGGCCGATGACGACAAAGGCTATCTGGAAGACATCCTCGGGGCTTCGGATCAACTCCTGAGCCCGGCGGGCACCCTGGGGGTCAAAGGAAGGGAACTTTGGGGCGGCAATATGGTGCTTGAGGCCGGCGGCCTCAGCTTCGTTTTGCAGGTGCTGCACGGCCGCGACGGGAAACTGAAACGGAACTCAGGCTACGTTGAATGCGGATACCGTTTTACTTTCGAGGAACCCCTGCTTTGGGGCGAGTACCTGCGGTCTGTGAAGCCTCTTGTGCGTTACGGCTGGCTGCGCAGTAATTTGAGGCGGACTCCGTTTGATACACGAACTTGGGACCGGACGCGCTGGACGTTCGCCGTAATAACAGAGTTGCGCAAGAACGTGTACCTGCTCACCGAATACGCCTTGAACCGCGAAAAGACAGGCGGCGTCGATCCCAAGGACCCGAATACCAACGAATTCCTGGCGCAGATAGATATTTTCTTCTGAGCTCGAGACCGGCAAGCTCATCCCTTCGAGACAGAGGCAACCTGTCGTCGGCGTTACGTTTCCTTAACTGCAGGGGCGCTGTTTGAGCGCTGAAAGCGGCTGAAAGGCGCCTTGGAACGCCTGAAAGCTTTACCTGAGGCCGAGTTCGTGGTACAAACGATTACTCGGGTTCCTTGTGTGCGTTGGACGTATGCCCTACGCGGCAGGCCTGCACGCGGTTGGCGGTGTATAAGCCGGTTGTTGCTTCAGCGCACGCCGGCTGGGAGGCGGCTTGATGCGTTCGCAAGTCATGATAGAATCGCGAATTGTGGCGGTGCGAGTGCGGGGTCTTCGCTGGATTAGGAGCGGCCTGTGATATACCGGAGTCGCTTTCCGAACTTCATTACCAGAACGGAGATAAAGCTTCGATTGAAGCCCAGCGAAGCTGAGGCCCTGAGGGAGGAAGTTGAGCGACATCTGCCGCCTTACTGCTACGTGCCCGACCGGCCTGTCACCTTTGTCTCCAGCGTGTACTTCGACACCGATGATCTGCATTTCTACCGCCGGGCCAAGCGCTTTCCGCATGACAACCTGAAGGTAAGGTTGAAGGAGTATTATTACAGGGTGGACGGCACCAACGAGGTGTCGGAGTACTGCTGGATAGAACTTAAGCGGCGCCTTGCCGAGGCCACGTCCAAGCTGCGTTTCCAAACACCGAAACAACTTGTAAGCCGCCTGTTTGAGGGGGAAGACCTCTTCGATGTTATCCGGGCTTGCAACCGGGACTTGACGGAGAGCGATTTATCGAAGATTTACGAGGATTTTCTGGACATCGTGAGGCGCTTCCGCCTCCGGCCCCAATCGGTCACCAATTACAGGCGCCGCACATATCAGCAGCGTGAGGATGAGTCCATCCGCATCACCTTCGACGACATGATCGCGTACTTCAGGCCGCCGCCGTTTCTGTTCAACGGCACGCGGGCTTTGGTCCGCGAGGTGCTCGGTGAACCGGCCGGCAGGCAGTACCACACGGTCGTGGAAATAAAAATGGCCCGCCGAACTCCCCAGTGGCTGCGGGAGCTTCTGGCGCGGTACCCGCAGAGTAATTTTTCCAAGTTCTTGACAAGCACGCAGACGGTGCTGCCCCTTCTGGGGCGGCGCGAGCGTGTGGAAGAAGATCGGCTGGGGAACCGCGTCCCCGAGGAGCCGCCGTTTGTGCAGGACCCTCGGGATCCGGACGGGGAAGGAGCACACGCTGCATCGTGATCGGTCTTTTCGTTGACTGGGGATCCCACCGCGGCGACACAAGGAGAGGCAAG
>CAZGYL010000592.1:0-3727 GCA_964529985.1 uncultured Planctomycetia bacterium
CTCCTGCTTTGAGAAAACCTTGCGATTTGACACAAGAGATATCAGCCGCAGGACGGAGACTTCAAGAACGCGAGTTTATAGAACGCTTACACCTCGCCGGTTAAGTGGCCGCACTCGCCTCCCGGGTTTTACAATAGCTGGACCAAGCAAACCCCTGTTCTCAGCGACTATGTTTCCTCTCACCGTGCTGCTTTCATGTATATCGTCGGGCGGTGCGAGCCTGGCTCTTCCTTCCCCCGGTCTCGCAGCCTTCAGCCCCGACGGCACTGTGCTTGCCGTTTTAGACTCCGGCAGAAAAGCCGTCGCTTTCCTCGAGACAAGCAGCGGCAAACTGATTGACACCATTAAGCTGGACCAGACCCCGCTCGGGCTCTGCTGGGGTGGAAACAGCCGCGATCTCTTCATAACCGCCCCGACGGCAGGTCTTATGCTCTGTTGCGGCCGAAGGCCTCCGAGGCCTTTTGCAAGGGTCGGATTAAGGCCTGCTGCCCTGGCTTGGGCACCCCGCCGGAACTTACTCCTTGTGGGAGACGAAGCGCTTAGGGCTGTTTACGCGGTGCCCTTGCGCGGGTCACCTACTCCCAAGAGACTTCTTGGTCTGCCGGGTATCCCTTCAAGCTTGGCTGTCGACCCTACCGGGGAGGTTGCAACCTGCGTGTGTCTCGCCCCTACAGGAGATGCCACTTCAGAAACCACCTCCACCTGTGCAGCGCTTTTCGATCTACCGGAAGCACGAGAACCGGTCCTCCTCCGGTCGCCGCCGGGCAGCACCAACGCCAGGCAATCAGCATTTTCACCTGACGGCAGGTGGCTTTTCATCGCACACACGATCGGGCGGATAGACCAGGCTACCGAGCAGCTTGAAGGCGGCTGGACCAACACAAACGCGATCAGCGTCCTTGACGTTCGTAATCGAAAGTGGTACTGCACGTTTCTCCTTGACCAACTGGCCGAAGGGCTCGCGGATCCCTGGGGCGTGGTGGTCTCACCCGGCGGAAAGTATCTATGGGTCGGGATCTCAGGCAGACACACGCTCCTTAGAATCAAACTCACCAAAGTGTTGAACTGGGCCCGCAGATCCCTGGCAGCATATTCCGGCACCGGGCGCGCGGCCCAAAGTTACAGATCCCCCTCAGCGGACGAGATTCTCGGGCCCACCTCTGCGAACCGTCTCGAACTCATAAGAACCTTGCGACCGCCCGGCCGGGGAAGCGGCTTGTTTCTTGCCCACGCCTTTGAGCGCCTGCGGCTTCCCGGGAAAGGGCCGCGGTCGATCGCGCTCTCGCCGAAAGGCCGCCTGCTTGCGGTCCCCCTCTACTTCAGCGGTTCTGTGGCACTTGTAGACACGAGAACTTTGCACGTGGTGCGCACAATACCTTTGGGCGGTTCGGCCGAGCAACCGCCTCTTTCACTTGAACGTCTGGGCGAGGAGATCTTTCACGACGCTGATCGCTGCTATCAGGGCTGGTTAAGCTGCGCGACCTGCCACCCCGGCGGACGCTCAGACGGGCTTAACTGGGATCTTCTAAACGACGGTATCGGAAATCCAAAGAACGCCCGCTCGCTTGTTTTCTCCTACTTGACACCGCCGCTTATGGCCCGCGGAGTGCGTTCCGATCTTCAAGAAGCGGTGCGTGCGGGTTTCCATCATATCCTCTTTACAACACCGACCCGAAAGGAAGTTAAAGCGGTCGCAGCGTACCTGCGGGCACTTAAGCCTGTTGCGAATCCGTTTCTCAGGGATCCCGGGAGGGTTTCAGCCATCCTGCGCGGGAAAAAGCTTTTTGAAAGCCCGCGTACAGGTTGCAGTTCCTGCCACCCGCCGCCTCTTTACACCGACCTTAAAATGCATGACGTAGGTACGCGGGGTGAAAGCGACGAAGCTTCGGCTTTCGATACACCGGCGCTGGTTGAGCTCTGGCGCACGCCCCCTTACCTTCACAACGGCAAGGCCGCAACCCTCCGGGAAGTGCTGACGAGCTGCAATCCCCGAGACCGCCACGGCCGCACCTCCGAACTTTCCGACCGGGAGCTCAGTGATCTTGAGGCCTTTCTGTTGTCGCTGTGAGAGACAAAGCCGCGCGAACAATCTTAAGCTCAAACTTAGTGTACCTGCGGAGGCACGTTTCCGTAAGACCAAGGGCCCCTGAAAGGCGGTGCCGGAGGCGGTTGCGGCACAGCTCCGGGTTTTAACTGCTTTGCAAGCTCGACCGACGTGTCCACGATTAAATCGCCGGCCGAAATATCCAGATTGCTGTAGCTTGTAAGTCTTGTCTCGTAACCGCCGCCATGGGGACCGAAGGCCTCCCTTGTCGGGACATAGCCCACACAGCCGTTTGCAAGTGTCACGGGGAATGTAAAAGGAAAAGGACTCGCCCGTTTTATCCGCAGGCCCAATTCGCAAAAGAACTCTGCGGGATTCGACACAAAAATCACGGGCCCCACCTGAATCGCCTGGACCTCCACCTCAGCTGCAGGCGAACGTTCAAGGAGCCAGCGCAGCAGAATCGTTTCCTTTGCGAAGGTCCACGCTGTGTGCCCCACCTTCGAAGGGTCACTTCTTACTATCCGCCAAGCTTCTTCCACACGTTTGCTGCTCGGCCGGCGGCGGTTTATCTTCAGTACGCGACTGCGCGCAGCAAGCGGCAGTAAAGTACCGCGGGGTGCTGAAAGCAACACTTTCAGGGCCTCGGCCCCCACTCTGCCACCAACTATCTGAGCCCACCTTTCGCCCGAAGGATAAGCATAGGGGCTGAGATTGTTCACCTGCGTCACATCCCCGCACGCACCCGGCAGGAACACAACCACCACATTCGGCCCGAAAAATCCTCGAACAACCCGCTCCAAATAATAAATATAATTCGCAGAGATACCACCGGGGCTTGTAGTAGCATGGCAAGCGAACGTGACAATGCACCCCCGCAGTGCTCCTTTACTGCTCCAGGCTCCAAGTACACCCACATCCGGGTCAATCGGGCCGGCGACCTTGACGATGTCGGGATTGCCTCTTCCAGGATGCGTATACGTCAAGCCGTTTTTCATAAGAAAGCGGCGGTTGAAGGAGACTCCTTTCTCCTTGCCCACGCCGGCGCAGCACGTAACAGGTTCCAGCGACTCATATGCCCGGTGAACGGCCGAAACCACTCCCTCAAGCACTTTCTTGTAATATTTCGGATCAACACAGGTTGAAAACTTGTAGGCCAGTTTCCTGACCTCAGGAGGTGCGAAATCGTACTGGCCGGGAAGGACTCCGAAAACAGGCCCACTGGAGTGAGAGTGCGAAGCACTGATCATAATCGAGCCCTCAGGTATTGGACACTGCTTGCTGATGCGCCTGCGGGCTTCAAGCACAAACTGACGGTGAAGCGCCAGAGCGTCCACTCCGACAATCGCCACCCGCTGCGAGCCTGCTTCGAAAACCCCGGCCCGTACCTTGCACGGATCATGGATCGAACGGTGGTAGGACTTACCGTAGCCGCCCGGCCGCTCGGAGCCCACAGGAGGGGTGATATCCTGTTCTGCAAAGCCGGCCCGTAAAACCGAGGGCTGGGAACCGGCCCCGAGCCGGAGAAACGAAAAGAAACAAACGCAGATCACCAGAACTCTGGTCACCATAACATTGCTCCTTCCTCAAGCGGCCTGTCGGGGAAAACGACTCCAAGTGCACCCAGGCAGCATCTTACCCCACGTTCGGAAAGCGGGTAAGGCGTCACGCTATCCGGCGGCA
>CAZGYL010000593.1:0-3726 GCA_964529985.1 uncultured Planctomycetia bacterium
TTTGTGCTTGCTCGGTCACGCGTTTCCTCCTTTCACATTATGGAAACTTGCTGAGACACGAATTCTTCTGCGTTACGAGTCCTCCTTTTCGCCCGGCACCTCCTGTTCCGCCAGCTTCGCGAAACGGTGTGCTATCGCAAGTGCAGGATCGAGCGGCACTTCCACGCGCTTGACATCTTTCGGAATCGATATTGTGGGGGCCGGCCGAAGCCGTTTTCCCTCAAACTGCGGGAGCCAACGCCGCTGCGCGTCGAGCAGTTCCGCCGTCATTTCCCTTGCTTCCTTCAGAGTAAGGCATGCGGAGGTCAGAGGATCAAGTGCAACCGCCTGCATCGCGTATTCGGGGTTTCCGGTCAACGCGGCTTCAACGGTCAAGCCCTGCACCGTAATATTGCTTTGATTAAGGGCAGCAAGTTGCGGCGGCAGATCCCCCACTCTAAGCGGGTGGAGCCCGAGCCGATCGACATACACCGGAACCTCGACGCAGCAGCCCCGGGGTAGATTGGTAATATATCCGTCGTTGCGCACATTTCCATTCAACTTGAAGGGCGCTCCGGTCTCTTTGGCCTCCAGGATATAAGAGCAATATTCGACGCTCCGCCCCTCAAGTTTGGTGCTCTCGAACTGGAGGTAGTCCACTTTGGAGTATTTCTCAGCCAGCATTGCGCAGTACTTATAATACGCCCCGGACTCGCCTCCAAACCCGGGCTCATCGCAGTAAAGTTTCTTTGCGCGCTCAGAACTCCGAAACCAAGGAACATATTCGGAAAGATGGCCGGTGCTTTCGGTCATGAAGTAACCGAAGTGGCGCATCACCTCGCAGCGGACTTTCTCATTCACATAATACTCGGGTTTTTCGATGTTCTCCCTCAGGCGGGGATAAAGGTCTTCTCCCGTGCGTTTATCGCGAATCGTCAAGAACCACGCCATGTGGTTGATTCCCGCACATAGATAATCGATCTGATCTTTGGGTACTCCCACATATCCGCTTATAAGGTCCAGCGTTGTCTGTACCCCATGACAAAGCCCGATAAACGAAACATCTGTTGCTTTTCCCAGAGCGTAGCAGCAAGCCGCCATCGGGTTTGCATAGTTAAGCATGAGCGCGCCCGGGCACAGTTCTTCCATATCCCGCGCAATATCCACCAGAACGGGAATCGTACGCAACCCTCTGAAAATCCCTCCAGGGCCCAGGGTATCGCCTATACACTGATCTACTCCGTACTTAAGCGGTATCCCATAATCCAACCTGAAGGCTTCAATCCCACCGACCTGGATCATAATGATAACGTAG
This sequence comes from uncultured Planctomycetia bacterium, assembly GCA_964529985.1. GTDB lineage: Bacteria > Planctomycetota > UBA8108 > UBA8890 > UBA8898 > CAZGYL01. Next base: position 1,295 of record CAZGYL010000593.1, read on the forward strand.
TCGGCCCCTTCCAAGGCCTTGCGGCGGTCAAGCGTGGACCAGACCCTCGCCGGCAAGCCGTTTTCCTCGATTACACGTTTCAGAAAAGCTTCCATGCGATCCAACTTGGGGCGGGTACGGCTCATCAATGCGAACTCGCAGTCACGGAGCGCCTCTGTTGCTAAAATATCCATGGCCAAAGTTTTACAGAAAATAACGCTGCCCGCACCGATCATAGCAATCTTCGGCATAGTACCTCCTCCGTCCGATCCGGGGAAACCTGGTTCTCCTACCAGAGGATGTCATTGTAGCCTCCGCTGGAGCTGCGTCCAGCGGATCCCGGAGCCATTGTTTTCAAAGCTCGAGCCGAACCCTCCGCTCCAAGAGGAAAGAAGGGCGCAACCGACTCCTTGAACCGCGGCGAGCGCATGTCCCAAAAGCGCCGCGGGGGAAATGGCTAAACTCGGGCTCAGTACGCGCCTTCGCCTTCGGGCAAGACCGGCTGATTATCAGGGTTCCGGCTTTCGTTGGCGCTGAAAACCCGAATCGCGGGTTGATCCTTGTACACGCATTTATTCTCGCAAGCTCCGCAGCCCGTACACTTATCAGGATCCACTCTGGGCTGTTTTATAATCTTGGTGGTTCCATCCCTGTTCTTGATTTCAACGGGCACCGTGTAAATCGCCTTGTCGGGAACCGGGCAATGTTCCTCGCAAACGATGCATTCTCTGCCGTAGGCGTAGGGCAGGCACCGCGTGGTGTCAAACCGCGCCAAGCCGATTTTGACCTTATGCTTCTCCTCAACGGTCAAAGGCCGTATCGCTTCGGTCGGACAAACATGCCCGCAGAGGACGCAGTCATAATCGCAGTAGCCTATATGAGGAACAAGACGCGGCGTAAAAACACCTTCCAAGCCCGCCTCTGTCAGACACGGCTGAAGACCGCCGGTAGGACATACCTTCATGCAAAGGCCGCAACCTGTACACCGCGCAAGAAAATCCCTTTCAATCCGCGCTCCGGGAGGCCTTATAAGCTGCGATTCGAAAACCTTCCGCCTTGCAAAAGGCGTAGCTCTCAGGAAGCTCAAACCGACCAGCCCCCCGAGGCTTGAGGCAAGAACAGTACGCCGCGACAGTCCGATGCCCTCAACCGGGACCTGCTCTCGGCCCCACGGGGGAACCCACTGGAACTGAAGGCTTCCCCGCGGGCAGGAGGCCGAACAGTTCAAGCAGATAAAGCATTCTGAAGCCCGCCAGTTTCGGGCCCCTGCAGAAGCAGCAGCCCCGTGGCAATCATACGCGCAGAGGTCGCAGGCCGTACAAGAGCTCTCCTCAAGACGTCGACGCAGAAACGGCCGGAAGCTGAACAATCCCAAAAGGGCTCCCAAAGGGCACAGGTACCGGCACCAGAAGCGCCGCTTGTACGCGTTAAGGCCCACCAGTACGAGAAAAATGATCAGGATCGGTGCAACGCCCAAGAAGGCCTGGCTCGGAATTACAAAGACATGGTCCCTGAAAAAGCGATATACAGGCTCGCTCGCTGCTGTAAGGCGCAACGGGCCGATTCCCGGATCAACCCGGTATATGGTTGTAGCACCTTCCTCCAACGCCCATTGGAACGCAGGAAGCAAAGCAACGGTCACCGACCGGTAAAGCAAGACCAAAGGATCGAAAACAGTCACCCAATGGCAGCCGACCAAAGCTGCAACGAGAAAACCTGCAAGCAGGTAGTACTTCAAACGCTGCAGGCCGGACCAACCGGAGGCGATCTTCCTCCGCCCCCCCAAGCGCTGGAAAAAACGTCCCGCTATATCATGAACTGTGCCGAAGGGGCACACCCAGCCGCAGAAGGTGCGGCCTGTCACCAATGTGAGAGCCACCACAAGAAGAGCGCTTAGAAGCGCAATCGGAACTGTATGGGCCGCAAGAAACGTAGCAAACAGGAGCAAAGGATCAAACAAGAAAAAAAGCTTGGCCCCGGCTCCCGGCCGCCAACCCGGCTCCGGTCTTACCGCAAGCAAGAGCAGCAAGAACAAAAGCAGGAAGCCGACCTGGACGGCCCTTCGGATCCGCGGCCCGAAGGCGCCGCGCACAGGTCTCATGAAACTCCGACCTCCCGCAACCGGAGCGACCGGTAGTGCATTGTCCCGAGTTCAACTTTGTCCCCTGCAGCCACCGACCCGATTTCCTCGGGCTTGCGGCCCATAACCTCGGCTCCGAAAGCATCCACCGCAACCGGATCCACACCCGCTGCAAGCGTTAGTTTCTGTGCGACATCGGCCGGGTTACCTCCGGTAGGTCCGTGACGCAAGAGCACCCGCACGCAGTCAAGCACAAAAAGCGGAGTGCGCGGCAACATGTAGCGTGTCAGGTCGCAAAGGCATTCCGGAATAGCCTGGTGAAACTGCCTGCGCTTTTCGATTACTCCCATGTAGTTCTTCATGCACATTGTAA
>CAZGYL010000594.1:0-3721 GCA_964529985.1 uncultured Planctomycetia bacterium
GACAAGCTCAACTACTTCACCGCCGCTTTTCTCAAGCTCGTAAGGGCCGGGCGTTGCGGATACGAAAATGACCTGCGGTACGATTTCCTCCCACTCCTCGAACCGCATGGGGCGGTTGTCAAGAGCTGAAGGGAGGCGGAACCCATGGTCGACAAGCGTCTGCTTGCGGGATCGATCCGCCTCGTACATGGCGTGAAGCTGCGGGATCGTCACATGCGATTCGTCTACAATAACCAGATAGGGTTTCGGGAAGTAATCAAACAGGTTGTAAGGGCGCTCTCCGGGAGCACGGCCGGAAAAGTGGCGGGCGTAGTTTTCGATTCCCGGGCAGTACCCCACCTCAAGCAAAAGTTCGATATCATAGAGGGTCCTCGCCCGAAGTCTTTCGGCTTCAAGAAGCTTTCCCTGGGACTTGAGCTCAGCCACCCGCTCGGTGAGCTCTTTTCGTATCGAGGCGACCGCCCTTTCAATTCGGCTCTGAGAAGCCACGAAGTGCCTTGCGGGCCATATCGCGACACTTTCCAAACTTTGCAGAGCCTCTCCTGAGACAGGATCGATCGTCCAGATCCCTTCGACTTCATCACCGAAAAACCCCACCCTTATAGCCTGTTCTTCATAAGCCGGATAGACCTCGACCACATCGCCGCGGGCGCGGAATCTGCCGCGCGCAAGTTCGTAGTCGTTGCGCTCGTATTGCAGCTCCACCAGGCGCCTGAGAAAGGCATCGCGGTCGAGCTCCTGGCCGCACTTAACTGTAATCACTACCTCCTGGTACTCTTCCGGACTTCCCAATCCATAGAGGCAGGAAACGCTTGCAACAACAATCACGTCGCGCCTCGTCATAAGAGCGCTGGTTGCAGCAAGCCGTAGGCGATCCAAACGGTCGTTGATCGATGCGTCCTTTTCGATATAAATATCGCGCTGCGGTATATACGCTTCAGGTTGATAGTAATCGTAGTAGCTTACAAAGTACTCAACAGCGTTATGGGGGAAAAAGTCGCGCAATTCGCTGTAAAGCTGTGCCGCAAGGGTCTTGTTGTGGGAAATCACAAGGGTGGGGAGCCCCACTCGGGCGATAACGTTTGCGATGGTGAAGGTTTTGCCCGAACCGGTAACACCCAGAAGCACCTGGAACCGCTTGCCGGCTTTAACTCCGGCTACAAGTTTCTCCACCGCCTGAGGCTGATCGCCCCGGAGCGAAAACGGGGCTTCCAGGCGAAAAGGGCTCTCGCGTTCAGTTGTCATAGTCAGCTTGATCTTTCGGTCCGGCGAGGTCCGCTCTCTGGTGCAATACCGAATCAAAGCCCCGTGCAGGGCTTTCCCCGGCTTTACCTCGGAGCCTATGTCCGGTCTGCCTCTCAGGCCCCTTCCGCTTCTCTTCTCCTGCGATTGTACTTCCGCCCGCTTCCAAGAGAAACGAATGCTTGACAAAGGGCATCGCGCGCAGCGGAATCTCCTCCCACAGGGTTCCTCCAGCACCTTCCCCCGCCCGGCGGTCATTGAAGATCTCTGCGGCAGCAGCAGGCCCCACCCCCGGCAATGAGAGCAACTGCGCGGGAGGAGTCAGCCGCGGATCAATGATAAGGGCCGGTGGATACTGAGTCACAAACACAAAAAAAAGGCTACTTAAAACTCCGGCTGCTCCTGCCGCATTCCAAAGGTTCCGCCTATCGGAACTTCGGAGCGAGGTCCGCGGGACAACCACCACCTGCAAGGGCCGCCACGGCGCCCGCCGACTGCGCCTATTGCTTCGGGGGAAATTGCGCAAAGAGCTCATTCAATCCTTCAATACGGTCACCGACGCCCACTCCGTTGGCCTCAAACCAGCCTTGGGGCACCTCAAGAGCCACTTGGGCCTGCCCTACGGAATGATACCGGGAGGTGTCGAAAGGCTTCATCCTCTCGATCTGAAATATAGTTCCGTCGCGCCGTGCAAAAGCTATGCTCAGAGGCACGGGCGTATCGGTCATGACAAAAGCCAGGTACGAAGGCTCCGGGAAGAGAAAAATCATCCCCGTACCTTCGGGCACCGAGCGGCGGAATCGAAACCCGTGAAAGCGCAACTCAGGCGTCCAGGCCACTTCGACACGCAGAGTTCTGCCCTTTACCGTCACCTCCGCTTGGGGGAATTTAATGGGAGAGACGCCAGACTCGCTGCGGCAGCCGGCAAGCAGGAATCCGCACAGGAGAATGATCAAGCGCGGTTTCACGACCCACTCCGCCCCACAGATCTTCTGCGGGCTGCAGCCCGGCGGGCCAAGAACCCAAGCGTGAGAAAGTAAGCGGGTACCGCACAAGCGGCCCCCACGCATACCCCGCCCAGCAAAGTCGGCCAAGCCAGGTCCGCACCGAACTTAAAGAGCTCAACCGTTGCGGACCAAAACTCCCACCTGCCCACATGTGCGGTGACCGTGCTCATCCGCTGGGCGAAAACGTGGTACGAAATAAGCGGTTTGCCGCAAAGCAGCGCCCCGAGCACATAGTCAAGCCAGTACAGAGGGATCATCGTAAGGGGATTCGAGATATAAACCATGATCAGCCCGGCCAGTACGTTTGCCCTGCAGAGCGTGTTTATGACCGTGACCAGGAGCATTTGAATGCCCACAGTCGGCGTCATAGCAACAAAGGTACCCAGGGCGACCCCTCTTGCGATCGACCTCGGACGATCCTCTATACGTCCCAAGCGCCCGAGGACTCCGACTTTGAACCACCGGGTCAAAGAAAGCCTGCGGGCAGGGCGCCGGGGGCTTTCAGGCCCTCTCCTGTGCCGGGCGGGTGCTTCAGCGAGGCCGTTTTCCAGCATAGTTCTTTGTTCGTACAGAGACGCTGCACGCTTTGGAGTGAAGTGCAGAGCGTGCGATTGTACGGCCGGCGGAAGGTGCAGACAAGCGGTTCGGCCCTCCGGGGCGGCACCCGGCGGTTGACGTTCGCACGAGGCACCCGTAAGCTAACGGATCGACCGGAGCGGAGAGGTTCCGAGACACGGAAAAGTACCGGCAGCCTTCTTGCTGCACCCTTTCCCGGGAATTGCAGTGAACCGACAGGCTACACCAGGCCGCAGCGAGTCCCAAGGTTTCATATCCTCCATAGACGAGGGGAGCTCCATGATTGAACTGGCCCGAATTCTGAAAGAACGACAAAACGAATGCTTGGACCTTTACGCCTCTTACATCAACCCGCGGTTGGTTAAGGCCTTGGGTTTGATCGGCTTCACCCGCCCGTACGTGAAGGCCGAGGGGCCTTATCTGTACGACGCCGCGGGAAACCAATACCTCGATATGCTTGCGGGCTACGGGGTATTCGCAGCGGGCAGGAACCACCCGAAGATAAAGGCGGTACTGAAGGAGTACCTCGAGCTGGATTATCCCTCAATGGTTCAGCTGGACACCCCCCTTCTCGCCTCACTTCTTGCTGAGAAGCTCCTTTCGCTCGCTCCGGGAGATCTCCAGCACGTTTTCTTCACCAATTCAGGGGCGGAAGGCATTGAAGGGGCGATCAAGTTCGCGCGCCGCGCAACCGGCCGTTCAAAAGTAGTCTATTCAGTCAAGGATTTCCACGGCCTTACGCTCGGATGCCTTTCTGTAAACGGGAGCGAGGAGTTTCGAGAGGGCTTCGGTCCCCTTCTGCCCGATACGGTCGCGGTGGGATACGGAAATGCGGAAGCGCTTGAAAAAGCCCTGGCGGACCGCAAAGCCGCAGCGTTCGTGCTTGAGCCCATTCA
>CAZGYL010000595.1:0-3718 GCA_964529985.1 uncultured Planctomycetia bacterium
CGATTCGTTCGGTGCAGAGCCCGGAGGACAGGTCACGGTAAGCACCCCGTCCTGAACCTGCCAGTCTCCGGAATACGCGGTCCAGTTTTCGGGGGGCCCGTTCTGACCGCTGAAATCATCGCAGAACCCCGGCTCTCCGGGCTCGCGGACAGTGAAGGTTGCAGTCGATACCAAGCACGAAGTATCGCCGGTATCCACGCTCAGCTCGGTAGTGCCCGGCCTGAGACAGGCTACCTCAAAGGTGGTTGAAACCACGCCCTCACCTTGCGGGAAAGAAAGAACCAGGCTGCCGTCCGTAGGCTCACCTGTGTCAGGATCTATCGGAACCGCAACCGACGGATCGCTGCTTGTAACAGTGGGGTGATAATCGCCGTTTCGGTTGGCACCGAAAGGCGTAGTCACTGTGAAAACGGTAGGCGGATTCACAGGCCGGTTGACCGCTTCCTTCGGGCTTATGCTCGGGCAGGCGCTCGCGCCGAATTCGATTCTGATATCGTCCACAAACATGTTCTGGCCCGCGGCCCCGGTGTAACACCAGAACGCAAGGTAGCCCCCTCGATAAGTCAAGTCGTTGACTTCGGCAAGCATGGTGCCGTCAACGGAGAATGTGAAACCCGTCGGTGTGAAGACGATTTCCCAGGTGTGCCATTGATCGTCCCATACGTAAGGCGGTCTCGGTGTGACCAGTCCCGGCTCCGGTTGATTGTCCTTGTAAATGCGGAACCCGTTGTCCGACTCCCTCTCTATCACATCGATCATGTAGCCTTTACCGCGTGCGGTGCCGGGCTGCGGTGCCAAGATCATCCCGCCGTGCGCGCCGACGGGCAAAGCAGCTTTTGCAAATTTGATCTTGAATCTGATCGCATCGATCTTGGGCACATTGACCGCCTCGCCCCCGATTCCGTACCAGACGAAGGGCTGCCCGGGTGCATGAAGCGACAGCACACCGTCGACCACCTCCGCAGTCTGCGAGGCAATGTACCAACCTTCCGGCGGGCCGTCCGGCTGCGTGAAATCCTCCTCGTAAGCCACAGGAGCAAGAACCTCGGCCATTGCAACCGCACCGGGACATTCTTCTCCCGGAACGCTCAGCGAAAGCAAGGTCTGGCCGGGAGACACCGGTTGGATCTCGGCGTTCTTGAAAAGCGGACCTCCGGTTTCAAATACGATCTTCTCGGCTACAGGTGCCGCCGTACCGGGATCCGCACTGCTTACCGTCACTTCGTAGGGCTCGGCGGCATTTGCATTTATAGGTATACGGATAGGAATGAGAGCGTTCTCCTTGCCGAATGTCATCACAACGGAGTCACTTAAAAAAGCCGGGCAGGGACCCGGAGTATGCTCCACCTCCAGATTATCAATCGCAACCCTGTTTTCCGCAGGAACCTGGTAGGCCCAGAAACCAATGAAACCCGAGCGCGGTATATCGGTGTCTTCGAAGCTGAACTGAAGCTCGTCGTTGAAGTAAAAGCTTATGGTGGTTTCGGTAAGTTCAATGACCCACCTTCCCTCGTACTCGGTTATGTTTACATCGGTTTGAGTGAGCGGAATCTCCTTGCCGTTGAGGAACTTTCCGAGGCGGAACCTTCCCACCTGGGGCGTGTTCTTGTCTTTTGAAAGGTAATCGACCGCGTAGCAGGTCGTCCCGTACCGGCCGTTCGTACTCTGCGCGCAGAAGATGACCCCGCCGTGATCAAAAGGCCAGGAAGTCGGGTCTCCGGGATAGGAAATATCAAAAGCTATGCGGGTTACATTCTCAAACCAAAGCCCCATGCCGCCTTGACCGGCGAATACATCCACCTCACCGGCTCCAGCCGGGGCAAGCACAAGCTGCCCGCTTTCAACCGTAACCGAAGGCCTGACGATGACCCAATCCTGCGGCGGGCCGTCCGGCCGGTCGAAGTTTTCACTGTAGGTATCGGCGCGGGCGTACCACCCGGCGGCCGAAAACACCAACAATGCAAAGGCAATCGAAAACGCAGCACAGTTTTTTCTACACATGCCTGAATCTCCTTATCAAGGACCAGCTGACATAACGCTTACACCAACGACCTTTTTGTATGTTACACCAATGTTCTATGGTACATCAATCCGCCCCTGCAGGCAACAAGAAGCCGGCCGGAAGAGGCCGGTTTCTCCGGGCTTCCTCCTATTGCCGCTCGAGCGCTTCTCGGTCCAACCTGAAGAGGTGAGGCCTTATATCCGCCTCAAAACGCGGCGGCCAAAGCAGAACCGCGACCCGGTGCACCGGGTCGTACTCAAGAGCCACCTCGTGCACCGTGAACATCGGGGTGGGAATGTTAAGGGGAATCCACCTGTTCCGATCGCATAAATAGACCCGGGTCCAGATAGGGTCCCCTTTCCGCGCAGGCCCGTAGGCGAGAATCGCATCCTGCTCCGGGATATAAACAGCTTCGCGCGTACTTATCCCGCCCGGCCCCTGCCGGGGATTCCGGCGCCAGCGGCGCTCGGACATGGAAAAGAACCACATGACCGGTTCCTTTGTCTTCGGATCGTAGCTTAAGAAGATGAGCCGGTCCCGCTTGCTGTCGTAAACGATCGTCATGTGCTCGCGCTGAAAAGGGCGCTCCGGGCCGTTGCTTTCAATCTCCTCCCAACCCCAGGTGTCCGGACGGCCTCGTTCTCCTACAAAGCGAAAAAGCCGGCCGCTGTTCTGCCATGTCCTGCCCCAATCATGCTGGTAGACCAGCACTCCCTTGGGTGTCGGAACGGCGATCGGAGAAACACTGCCGCCTCCGGGAAAAGGCTGAACGATCGGTTCAAGCCACCTGCGCTTCTCAACGTCGTAAAGCCAAGTCCATTTGACCACCGCATCGAATCTGCGGTCATACCACTCGGAGCCGCCTGCATCCGTGAAAACACCGACTTTCCGCACGCGATCATACGCACAGGTATGGCGCATGTGCCTCGTCCAAGGCTGATTGAAAAACGTACGTCCTTTAGGACGCCGCGCCCACCTGTCAAAGGGGTCGGGCGTAAAAGCAGGAGTCCGATCTATGGTGAACCGATTAGCGCCCACGTCATAAAACGCCATATCGGTGCCCTGATATCCGCTGTGACCTCCGCCCCACTTCATGGCGATACCCCTGTCTGTATCAAAAAGCGCGCTTCCCCAAGTCCTCCCTTTGGTTGATTTAGGCGGCTTGACCTCAACCCACCTGTTGGCCGGCAGCCGCTTGAGAAAGGCCTCATGAGCTTTTCGGTCGGGCGGAGACACCTCCTCGTACCACTCCTTTAAGCGCGTCGTCTTCCAGAACTTAACTCCCGGCGAAAACCCTTCGGCTCGACCCGCAGCAGCGGAAGGATCGTATCTGAACCGGTAGACCACCCAACTGTGGTCATACTTTGAGGTTACAAAGGCGAAAACCTCGTCTGAGTTCGAACCGCCTTTGCCGGCAACCGCCTCTATGCAAAGCCACTGGTGTCCCTTCAGCTCAGGTACCTCAGCTGCAACAGGCGTCCAGGTGTTTTCCGCTGCGTCGTAGACCCAAACCTCTCTTTCCAACCGGCGCCTCTTTCCGCCTTCACCCGGAACGCGGCCGCCCACAAGAAGGATTTTCCCGCAGTTCTCCAAGTATGCGAGGCCGTGACAGTAACGGGGTGCCGGACTGCGCGCCGGTATTCTCCGTTCCCACCTGTTCTTAACTACGTCGAAGACCCAAGTGTCACCCAAAGCTCTGTCCTGTCCATCACCGCC
>CAZGYL010000596.1:0-3718 GCA_964529985.1 uncultured Planctomycetia bacterium
GTTGAAAAGGTGCAGGTCGAAATCACTGAGAACCGGCAGAAAGCTGTAAGGATCGCGCGTGCGCCATGAGACGCCGTTGCGGCCTACGAACTCGAGCTCATAAGCGAAAACCTCCGTTCTCCCAGGAATCCGCGCCTCAAAAAGCCCTGGTGGCTCTACAAGCTTAAGCGGAAACCGACCTTCCCCGCACAACCCGACAGCCGTCACCGAATGCGCGTGCGGGTGGAATACACGAATGACAAGCCCGTTGCCTGTGGGGTGCATTCCCAAATAGGCGAAAGGATCGTGATGCCGGGCTTCCAGAATCAGTCTGCGGTGCTGCTTCTCGTCCATAGCTGCTTTCGGGTCCTCACTTGTGCTCAAGGAGCACCTTGCCCTGGAGGCGGCGCTCCGGCCGTATTCCGTTTCCGGTACTCAAAAAGCATCGGATGATCCGGCCCGAAGGCACAGAGCACAAGTCTTTCCGGGAAAAGGGCGGGCTTCCCCAAGGGAGGGGACACCGGCGCCTACTCGTTGTACCTGCCCACCGGCCGGCCGACTCTGACCAAGGTTTCGACACCCTGCGCCGACCGCCGGAGGATTTCCTCTTCAACAGCTACGCGACCTGGCTCGTAGAGCACAACGATCGTCGATCCGCCGAATTGGAAATAGCCCTTCTCCTGCCCGCGGACCACAGGGGTGCCGGCTTTGAAGGTCTGTACGATAGAGCCCACGCACAAGGCTCCTATCTCAACCATGCAAAGCACCGAGTGATCGGTACGCAGGAGCGTCCGCTGGCGCTGATTGCGTTCAAGGATCGGCCGGCCTGATTCCAAGGCCCAGGGATTTACCGAATGCAGATTGCCGGGAATCTTTACCGCAGGCTCCGGAACCCCGTCCTCAGGGAAATGAAACCTGTGGTAATCACAAGGAGCAAGCCGGTAGATAAAGGCGGTCCCGCCGTTGTAGGCGCCGGCCAGTTCAGCTTCACCGAGAAGCCGGGCAAGCCGTACCGGGCTCCCCTTCACAACAAACTCCTGAGCCGCTGAAACGCCGGTAAAGGCGAGCAGACGCGCATCGCAAGGAGACACCACGTTTCGGGGATCGCGATCTACAGGCCGCGCACCCGGCTTGAGCTTGCGGGTGAAAAACTCATTGAAGTTGCGGAACCCTCCCGGCGGAATCTCAAACTGACTCATATCGATCCGCCAGCGGCGGACCGCTCGGGGGATACTCCGTGCGCTTAAGCGCGTGCGATACCAAAGCCCCACAAGCCGGGAGAAGAAGGGGCCTCCCGCAAGAACAGTCACAAGCAGGGAGCCCAAACGCGGGCGGTAAAGCAGGCGCAGGAAAGCCGCCGCGGGCACAGGTTCCTCAACAAGCCGCCCTTCCAGCGGATCGAAGACATGAAGTACAGGCGCGCTCGGGGTCCTTTGTGCCATTGGAGTTCGAAACGAATCGGCTCGGGCTCTCTGGAGCGGCATCCTACGTATTGTCGCCCATTTAGCCCCCGCGGCAATGCAACGCAGCGGGCGGACCGGACGGGACTCTGGATATTTGGCAAAAAAGCCAATAAGATTCCCCCTGCGGGACTGCGGCGTCCCGTACGGGTACACTTGGATTCCAGGTGAGAAGAGCCCCGAGAACTCGAAGGTGGAACCATGGCAAAGACGGCAACCGCAGCGCGCTGGGTTCTTCTGAGCTTCGTTGCGGCAAGTTTGATCTATCTTGTTGTTGACGAAGTGAGGGCTGGCGCGAAAAAAAGCTCTCAGGGCCCTGAGCCTTCCGGCACAGCTTCTTCGAGCCCCGCTGACCCGGCCGTCATTTTCTACTACTTTCACAGCTGGCGCCGCTGCGCCTTGTGCCTGAACCTGCAGGAGACATGCAGAAAGGCGCTTGCAGAAGCTTTCGGCCCGCAACTCGCTTCAGGGCTCCTTCTTTGGAAAGTCGTAAACTACGAGAAGCCGGGCAACGAGCACTTCCTTGATGAGTTCAAGCTGAGTATGGGAGGTCCGGTGCTTGTTGAGGCCGGCGCGGGGCGGCAAAACCGATTCAAAGTGCTTGAAGAAGCCTGGGAATACGCCCTGCGTGGAGACGAGGCGGGCCTCAAGCAGCTGATTATAGCTGAAACCAAAAAATTCTTAGCCGAGACGCTCGCTTCAAGAGCCCAAACAACCGGCAGAAGTACCTCTTCCGGGTCGGACCACAGCCGACCTCAAGAGCGGCGACAGCAGAAATGAGCGAACCAGCAGCCATCGGAACCGCTTTTCTTCTGGGCCTTTGGACTGCAACAACGCCCTGCCCGCTTGCCACAAACATTGCCGCTGTTTCTTACATTGCCAAGCGATTGGGCCGCAGTCGCACGGTCATTCTAAGCGGGCTTCTGTACACGCTGGGCCGCGCTGCAGCCTACACAGCACTGGGAACGGCTATTGTGCTCGGTCTCTTCGCAAGCTACGAAGTATCGCAGTTCCTCAACCGTTACTTGAACAGATTGTTGGGGCCGGTTTTGATCCTGATGGGAATGGTGCTGCTTGAACTCATCACTTTACGCAGCACTTCCGGGGCCGCCACCGAAAAGATCGCGCGGCGTGCCGAGAATTGGGGGCTTGCAGGGGCGCTCGCCCTCGGCGTGCTTTTCGCACTCTCTTTCTGCCCTATTTCGGCGGCCATATACTTCGGCAGCCTCCTTGTTTTGGCCTCCAAAGTCCAATCACCTGTCCTGGTGCCTGCAGCTTTCGGCGTCGCAACGGCCCTACCGGTTGCGTTTTTTGCTTTCCTGCTTGCTTGGGGAACCTCTTGGGTGGGTTCTGTATACAACCGCCTTAGTGCGTTCGAACGGGCTGTAAGAGCTACAGCAGGCGTCCTTTTTATAGCCGTAGGGATTTGTCTGTCCCTCGTTTACATTTGGCATGTTTTCTAAGCTCAAACCCGAGCGCGTGTTGAAGGCCGCGGAAGGCCTCTCCCCTACTTGCAGCGCAACTTCGAAAGGGGAAGCTTGAATTCGTATACAACTTCGCCGTTGATGGTAACGACGCGGTAGGTCACGGTCGGATCATCCCGTGTGGTGTCGAACTCCACCTCTCCGAAGCTGCAATCCCCGTTGTAGCTGAAAAGGGCCTTCTTCATGGTCCGGTGGCGGTGCACGTTCGTAAGGTGCGAGCTTTCGAATTCATAAAGATCGTAGAAACGCTCCCGCGGTATCCGCCATACATCGGAACGGTGCCTGTCGGCCGAAAGCAAAACAACACCGTCTGTTTTCCCGCGCTCGAGAAACCGGAAGATCTCCTCGCGCTCCTCCCGGTAGCCGTCCCAAGTGTCGCGGCTCCCGGGTTTGGTTCCTTCGGCCCACGGTACGGGCGAAGCAAGTACCTTAAAGACGCCTGCGGCGGTCTTGAGTTTTCGGAAAAGCCACCTCTTCTGTACAGGTCCCAGCATACTCGGTGAGCGATTCCGCGGGTTCTCGCGGTAATAACGGCCGTCAAGGAGTATGAAGTCCACCCCGTCTATCGAAAAGGCGAACCAGCAACCGGGACAGCCGTCGCTTCCATAGGCCGGATTGTTCCAGTTTTCTTTAAAAATCTCCCAGACACGGCGCTTCCACGGAGGATCGTCGATCTGCGGTCCGCCCCAATTGTCGTTCGTTGTAAAATCGTGGTCATCCCAGATGGCGTAAACAGGGGTTGAAGCGGTAAAAGCCCGGAATTCGGGTCTGCCCTGCCTGCGGTAGTAACAATAG
>CAZGYL010000597.1:0-3710 GCA_964529985.1 uncultured Planctomycetia bacterium
GCGGCTCCGGAGTAACCGGCGGTGGGGCCGAGCGTAAGCGCGTTGTTGGTGATGGGCCGCTGGTCGTGGCCGGTGATGGTCATGTACACGCAGTGGCGGCCGCTGTGCGCCTGCTCGGTGGTCACACCCCAGCGCGCTGAGCCAGCCCCGTTATAGCAGCCCCAGCCAAGGGGGAAGGCGCAGCCTCGGAATTCGGCCCGCTCGGGCCCCTCGGCCCCCGGGTCCGCAACCATGTTGTCTTTGTCCTCCGGCCGCACGACCTCGCGACCGAACTTCGCCACCATCTTCCAGACACCCGCATAAGGCGCCTTGAACTCCGACGTATACGTCTCTCCGGCTCGGACTCGGCGGCCTATGTCTTCACGCTTCCAATTCTCGCAGGCCGAGTTGATCGGCGCATCCCGATCGTTGAGTACAGCGATAAACACGCCGCCGGGGCCGAGGTAAGCATACTGAGCGCCGACGCTGGGCCAATCCGGCCGCGGCGGGTCCTCCCAGAAAGGATCGCTGTGCAGGCCTAAGTAGGTCAGCTCATGCTTCTCCGCGCCGGGCGCGAAAGTCATAAACCACATGAAGTCGTAGCAGCGGATGCGATTGAAGCGTATGTCGCAGCGGCTGAAGTTGATGATACCGATCGTGCCCGGCGGTGCAGGCAGGTTGTAGTCGCCCGTATAAGGCTCCGCTTTCGAATCCAAGATCAGGTCATCGCCCTCAGCTCGTACGAACGCACAGATCCGTGACTTGCCGTGCATGCCCTGCTGGTTGACCCGCTCCACCGGTCGCACCTCAAGCCACGGCTTGCCCGCCAGGACGCGGTAGATGGTAACGATCGGCTCGGGCCGACCGTGCCTGCGGCCTTCGCCCGCGTGCTTAAGCGATACTTCGTCCCGCGTGACCTTCAGTATCTCGACCCACATCGTGCCCATGCCGAAGTTGCGCAGCCCCCGCCGGTCCTGATGCACCTTGTAGATTTCGTTCGCCTTGAAGCCGTCCGGTCCCTGCTTGGCCATGAGGTCCACGCTGTCGTCCTTGTTGCTGAAAAGGAACAGGTAAAAGAATTCGTTTTCCACTATGAGGTCGCCGCGCGGCTTGTAGTCGCCGGCCCCGTACGGAACGAGCCGCCAGTTAGACCTATCTTTCATCGCTGCCGCCATCGGTCCCTTTTGCATGTATCGCTTCCCGGTGTCCCAAACTCGCAGGCCTTCACCCCGTTCAGCAGCTGACAAGTGAAGCGCAACTGCCGTAGCAGCCAAAGAGGAAATGAACGCAGCCGCTCGTAACCTATTTCCAATGGGTCCACAATGCTTTGTCATGGCTTCCCCTCCTGGAATTGGTGACATGATTACACGCGCCCCGCAAGGCCCACGCAAGCGTCTTATTCCGCACGGTCGACGTTAGGTAGGCGAAACTCAGACTTATCCTCATCCGTTTCCTTCGCTATTTCACACGGAGCACCGCCCGCCGGTAGATGTCCATCGGCGTGAAGATGGTCGCCGGTGTTTCCTTACTGCGGTCGTAAAGGTAAAAGAGCACGTACTCCAGAAGGCCGGTAGCCGGGCTTTCAAATGTGAGGGATGTCGAGTCTTTGGCATGCTCACCGACTGTGATTGGAACGGTGTAGTAACCGCCGTCGATGCAGCAAACCAGGCGCCACCGACCGGGGTAGAGGGGCCGCCACGGGCCGCCTGGCTTGAAGGGTGAGCTGCGTATCGGTCTCGTGTAAGCGATACGCCACTGGATCGTTACCGGCTTACCCTTCTTTACCCTTGTTTCGATTCGCTGGTAGTGCCAGTAGCCGATACGTAGCACGCCGACATAAACCGGCTTGCCAGCGAAGAGGGCAAACGGCGCAGTCCAGACGCGGTCACATTCCCCTTCGCCAATGCGGCTCCAGCCGGCGTGCCAGCCGCCGGGTGCATTAGTGGCATAAAAGCGCGTGCCCGGCCAGTTGAGTTTCGTCCCCGGCGCAACTTGGTCGCAGGTAAGCAGCCAAACCGTGTCGTCGTCCATGATCAAATCCAGCAGCATTTTCGCTCGCTTGGGCACGCGGCAGACGTATTCGCCCGGCCGTCGAAGGCTGTCCTCTACGAAGTCACCGCCGTCCTCGGCGGCTTCCGGCGCGAGCACGAACCGACTCTCGCCGTGCATGCCCTGCTCGTCGGCCTGGCGCACCGGTTCGATCTGCACCCAAGGCTGTCCGCCGAACAGGCGGTATCTGGTGGTGACCGTCGTCTTGAAGCCGCCGCGCTCGTAGGAGATCGCCTCACTTTCGACGCAGATTTCCTCGGGTGTGTTCTTTAGGATGCGGCAGCGCTGAGAGCCGCCTCCGTAGTTGCGCAGCCCGGTCGGCGTGTCGAATACGCGGTACAGTTCGTTGTGCCGCCCGGGCGTAGCTTCCGAATCGGTCTTGGCGTAGAGAAAGACCGAATCGTAGCGACTTGAATGGAGCGAAATCCAGAAGTTCTCGCCCTCCAGGAGGCAATCGCCGCGGAACCGCCATTCCGTGGTACCGTAAGGCACCTGCGACCAATTATCCCTATCCTGCCAGGCACGCATGTCGTAATGTTTCATCTTGTATTTGCGGTTGGCGTCCCAGATGCGAACTGTGCCTTTTTTGTGCCGCGTGTAGCCTTCGCCCTTGACCGCCGGTGCCTTGCCGGGCACTTTGACTCTGGAACGTCCCGCCGCGGCAACCGGCCCGGGCGGTTCTGCCCGGCCAAGGTAGACATCGTCGACAAAAAGGGTGGCGCCCTCCTCGATGTCTCGCTCTACGAGCCCGTAGATGAAAAACACGAGCGCCATACGTCGAGTGCGGGCTTTCGTAGTGAATGTGCCCTCATAGCGCTTCCATTCCGGCGTGGGCAGCACGCTGAGGCCCTTGATGCTTCGGTCGCGATCCTTGCCCTCTCGGTCAAAGCCCCAAGGCTGGATGGTGATCCTTCTCTTGAAGCCATAGCCGGCAATATAGAAAGAGAAGTGGTAAGTCGTGTTCGGCCGGACTGCAATTCCGTTCGGCGCCCGGTAGCCGTCCGTCTCACCCACGGCCAAGCCTGTGCAAGCATAGCCGTCGTCGCCGAACCCGGTGATCCTCAAGAAAGCGCAACGCTTACCCGTGTAAAACTCGCGGTCGGTCACACCCCATTGGTCGGGGGTGTTCTCGTAGTGACCCCAGCCTATCGGTTTACCTCCGTTGTCGACCCTCTCCACCGTCGGATTCGGCGCAAGATTCGTGTCACCATGAACTTGTGAGCCAGCGAAAAGCAGCACACTCACAAAGCTAAAACGACGCCATTCCATTTTCCTAGCTCCTTTCGTCGCGCTGGGCCGCCGGAGGTTCTCCTCGCTTCTCCGGACGCGGTGAGGTCCGGCCGGAAGTCACTTTGCGAACCAGTCTGAGAACCACGGTATGAGTCGGCTCGTTGGGATCGGGGCGATACCATGTGTCATCCGGGCTGACCCCCGTCACCTTGCCGAAAAGGGCGCCCTTTCTTACCGTTATTGAATACCTATAGCGAGTCGTAATCAACTTGTGCTTATGCCACGGGCTTGCGCGGCTAACGTGCTTTTCCGCAATGACCAGGGTCTTTTCTTTCTCTCGCGGTAAAGGCGTTTGCCCGGTCCACCTGGAAGTCCACCCGGGTTGTGCCGCCAGTCTTCACGAAGACATAGCTTCTCTGCCACGTATAGCCGTCCTTGTGTGCGGTCAGCAG
>CAZGYL010000598.1:0-3710 GCA_964529985.1 uncultured Planctomycetia bacterium
TTGGCGGTTGCTACGAATTCCTGCACGCTTTCTACGGGGGTTTGCGGCAGGACGCCGTGTCCTAGATTTACGATATGGCCTCCCAGCACGTCTCCTTGCTTGAGCATCTCCTGCGTCAGGTCTCTTGTCACATCGGGCCCCGCAAGGAGGACCGCCGGATCCAAGTTCCCTTGAACCGCACGTTTTTCCGCTTGGGGAATCCGGTCGAAAGGAATGGTCCAGTCTACACTCAAAATCACCCCCTCGAGGGCCTCGGCATGCAGGACATGGTTCGTCCCACGGCCGAAAAGAATCTTGGGGCATGTGACATCTTCGAGAAGGAATAACACCTCCCGTAGAGGATCCAGTGCAAATTCACGATAAAGCCCCGGAGGAAGTTCTCCCGCCTTCGTGTCAAACAGGTGGAGAACCGAAGCTCCGGCCTCCCATTGAGACCTGAGGTGCGCAGCGACAGCTTGGGCCAACTTCGAAAGCGATTTTTTCGCAGGCGTCTCTTCTCGGAGAAGGAAAGCCTTCAGATCAGGGCCATCTCCCACCAGGTAGGCAAGCAGGGTGAAAGGCGCACCTGCAAAACCGATGATCGCCTTTTCCTCTCCGTATTGCTTGGAGACCGCCCGCAGGGCTTCGTATGTCGGCGCCAACCGTTTCTCGTCGGGACTTGAAGCGAGTTTGTCCAGACCGGGGGACCGTACCGAAAGAGCGGGCTCATAGGCCACCTCGGCGCCGAGAGCGGCCGGAACGGTCAGAATATCACTGAAGATAATAAGCGCATCCGGATCGCAAGCCTCAAGAACGCTCACGGTGGCTTCCGCCGCAAGTTCGGCTTCGGCGAGCAGTTCCTTGAAGGAATGCTTCTCTCTCAAGCGCTTGTAACCCGGCAGGTATCTGCCCACTTGCCGCATAAGCCACACCGGGCGCCGCGGGGTTGAGGCACAGCGGCATGCAGCCAGGAAAATCTCCTTTGAATTCATTGCTTTTTCACCGCAAGGCTTTTGACCGCTCCGCTTGTTTACCGATTTGGCCGGGTTTCGTGCTTCATCGGGTGCATCTCTCCGGGGCAGAAATTGTAAGTGAAATCAAGCTGCACCGCCAGGCGGACACCCTGCAAGCGGGTCCGAAGCTCCGGAGAGCCATGGTACGGGCCGCCCAAACCTAAACAAGCCCGCTGTTTCTGGATATAGCCTTCCACGGGAACAACAGCCGTGGTAAAGTAGCAAAATTGCTGCGATAAACTTGTTGGAGTAAGAGTTCCTCCTTGTTGCCAGAGGGCGGCCATGTTGTATGCCCTGCGCCTCCTTACCGGTTTCCTTCCGGTAGCCTACGCACTGGTTTTTTTCCTGTACTTCAGGCTTCTTTTTGTGGAGGAGGAACCGCGGCGCAGCAGCTTCGCCTCTCAGGCCCTCGCGTTGACGGCGGGCTTGCACTTGGGAGCCTTACTGCTCCGCGGTTTTTTGCTGAACCACTGCCCTCTGGCTACAGGTTGGGAGATAATCTCGTTTCTTGCCCTCGCCCTTGTCGGAACCCACCTGATAGTGGAGCGGATAACAGGTTACATGTCCCCCGGTGTGCCGGTTGTGGGGCTTGCGGTGGTGCTCCAGACCATTTCAAGCTCGCTTCTGCGTTACGATGTGGTCGTCTCGCCTACATTGCGCCAGTGGGAGGTTCCGCTGCACGCTGTTTTCGGGATTTGCGGGCACGCAGGTTTTTTCACGGCCGCGTGCTATTCTTTGCTTTATCTGGTGCTTCACAGATTGATCAAACAGCGCAGGCTGGATCAGGTTTGGGCCACATTGCCGCCGCTTGAAACAATGTATCGGATGAGCCGGTGGGCGGTTTTGTGCGGGCTGGTGTTTATGTCGCTTGCAATAGGGAGCGGCCTGGCCCAAGCAGCCTCCCGCGGCTTGGTCCCGAAACCTATTTTTTCAAGCGGCATAAGCTGGGTGGCATTCAGCGGGCTGTTACTTGTAAGTCGCCTGCGCCGTGTTACCGGACACGGTTTCACGTGGGCGGCGCTTCTTTCGGCTATGCTGGATCTGGCCCTGCTTTTTACAACAGAGACGCTTCACCATGACCATTTCCTGTGAGGCCGGTTCAAGTTGCAGACGTAATGAAGTCGGTAAAGCCACGGCACGTAACTCGGCTGCCGAAAGGGAAGGACGAGTGGAGGATCGCGGTTACGAAGACTTCCATCTGTGGGGCATCAGCCACCAGACGGCTCCGCTCAAAATCAGGGAACTTTGGGCTCTGAACCGCGAGGAAAAGGGAAAACTCGCGCAGGACCTGAAGTCATCGATCGGCGGGCAAGTCGTTGTGGTGGGAACGTGCAACAGAACCGAACTGTACTTTTTCCGGCCGGAAGCGCCCGGGTTGGAGACAGTGGCCGAAAGCCTCAGGCGCATCAAAGGAAAGTCAGTTGAAGTGGATCCTGCGCTTTTTTACAGGTGCCGCGGAAGGGAAACCGTCTCCCACCTCTTTGCTGTGACAAGCGGTTTGGATTCCCAGATTTTGGGCGAGACGGAAATCCAAGGACAGATAAAGTCCGATTTTCTTCTTGCTGCCGAGGCCGGAACCTGCGCCGACGAATTGCAGCGCCTTTTCGAACACGCCCTGAGGGTGGGCAAGAGGGTGCGCAGCGAAACCAAGCTCAGCGAAGGAGTAATATCAGCCGGTCAAGCGGGCGTGCTTCTTGCCAAGAAAGTGTTGGGGGACTTGTCTTCAAGGCACGCTTTGCTCATAGGAAGCGGTGAAATGGGACGGGTCACCGCTCAGGCTCTCATCGGCGAGGGAATTGCTTCACTTCGCCTTACAAGCCGAACGGAGGCGAACGCCCGGGCGTTGGCCGAAAAATTCCAGGCCGAAGTGGTACCTTTCGCTTCTGTGGTCGAGGCCGTGGCCTCAAGCGACGTGGTGATCTCTTCAACCGCTTCCCCTGAGGTTCTTCTGACGGCCGAGAAGCTCGGGCCCCTTGTGAGACGCAGGGCGGACCGCGCTCTTGTGGTAATAGACCTGGCGGTACCCAGGGATTTCGAAGAAGCGGTGGGGCAGCTTCCCGGCGTTTTTCTGCATGACCTTGACGACCTTGAGGCGGTAATCGCGCGGAGCAGATCGGAACGCCGGCAGGAGGTTCCGCGCTGCAGGCTTATCGTTGAGGAGGAAACGGAGCGCTTCCTCAGCAGGCACATATACAGGCGGCGTTTGGAACCGCTTGTAGGGCGCGCTCTACAGGCTGTTGAGTCTTGGCGCAAGGCGGAGGTGAGCCGTACAACGGAGCGCTTGCCTGAGGAAGGCAGGGAGCTCGTGGACAAGATCACACGCCGGGTGGTGCAGCGCCTTCTGGGCCTAGCCGTCTCCCGATTGAAGGAACTGCGCAACCGGGGAGAGCTGTCGGTTGAGGACATGTCGCTGCTTCAGGCCCTCTTGCAGGAGTTTATCGAGGTCGAGGAACATGAAGACGCTGCGCGTAGGGACGCGGGGCAGTGAGCTTGCAAAGGCCCAGACCGCGCTTGTGTGCGAGAGGCTCAAGGAGGCCGGTTTCAGCACCGAGCTTGTATTTGTGCGGACCGCAGGGGACCGCGATCAGGCTTCGCCGTTCAGGCGGCTTGGGCCGGACATTTTTACGAGGGCTCTTGACGAAGCTTTGCTGTGCGGACGGATCGATTGCGCGGTCCACAGCGCCAAGGATGTGCCCACTTCGCTTCCCGCGGGTGTTG
>CAZGYL010000599.1:0-3706 GCA_964529985.1 uncultured Planctomycetia bacterium
TACGAATGCCGCCGAGATTCAGTTCTTCGCGCAGGGTCTTCCTGTAGAGAAACGACCTTTCTCTGCCCCGCAAGTACCTCAGGAACCACCCCTTCTCGCGGGCGATATAAACCCGGTCGCTTACTTCGGGATCGATCCTGTGCGCAAGCTCCGAAGCCACCCAGTACGGGTCTCCCGTCAGACCGCCGCTGGGAGTCACAAGATCACCGACAAATTCGCGTAACCCGCGCTCCACCAAAGCCAGCAGTATGGAACGAAGGGCGGACTCGAGCTGCTGCGGCCTTTTTTCCTCGGCGGCACGTTGGACGAGCTTCGGTAGCAAAGCGCCTATTTCTTCAAGCCCTGTAGCTTGTTTTTCGCCGTTCACGGAGATGGGGGGCGCCAGGAAGCGCGGAGCGAGCACTGGAGGCGGGATTTCACGCGCGGGGACGATGCGGTCGCGAATGCAAAGCGGGCAGAGGTCAGGGTCGTGGCGGAGCAGGAGGCCGCAGCCGGCGCAGACCTTCCATTCGCCGCGTCCGGTGGATTCAAGTTCCGCCCGGGCTTCGGAAAGGGCCGCGGCCAGGGTTTCCACTGACGGCCTGGCCTCAAGCTCCGGGTGCAGGGCCTGGGCCACGATCTTTGCCAGATCCGGGCCCAGGATAGGTGGAAGGGATTCCGCGGCGGCTAGCGATCTGTCCGACGGCTTCAAGTGGTAGGGTAGAGGGTGGCCTCTTACCAGAAAGAAAAGGCAGGCAGCAAGCCCGTAAGTATCATGGCGCCTGTCCGGAGATCGGTCGGGCTGTGGCCTCAGGGGATCAAGAAATGTTGCGAACCGCGGGTAAGGAAAACTCGGCTTGTGCGAGGCCAAAGAGGCTGCACGGTTCGCCCACCCCACCACCACAGGGGTTCGATTCTCCCGCACCATAATATTTGCAGGCGTAAGAGCCAGGTGCGGGAAGGGATTGCCTGTGGAATTCCGGCTTGCAATTTCAACGCAGGTAAGAGCCTCCGCCACTTGCAGTATAATGTCGGCTGCTTGCGCCGGGTGGAGGGGTCCGGCCGACTCGAGCAATTGGTGCAGGGTCAGCGCACCTGAAAGGTGTTCCCAAAGCGGGACCTCGCGCAGAGTTCGACTTCTTCCTTCGGCTGCTGTGGGAACTGCAACGGTTCCTTCGCCTTTGGGCAGGCACGGGTGGCTCAGTCCCCCCACGAAGAGAAGCGAGCGGTAGGCAAGTTTTGCTATTTCCGGAGTTTCCGCGCTTGAGGCCACCAATTCGATCTCATAGGTAACGCCGTACTCATCCCTGATCACGTAACGTTCGCTAAGCGGGCCGCCCGGAATGAACCGGACGACTTCAAAGCCAGGAATCGGCTTGTCTCCTTCGCGGTACGGCATAGCGCGTCTGAAAGGAAGGTAAATCCCAGGTGCGGAGCGACCTTTTGTTGCGTTCCGGTCCTGTGTCAATTGAGCGTACCACAGAGCGCCGGTGCGGCAAAGGGAAGAGCGGTGCGGCGGATTCCGTTCCGGCAGGGATCGAAAAAGCCGGGCGGTTCTCGTCTCGGGAGCAAATGCAAGTGGACGCGCGCGCGTTGCTGAACGATAATCACACGCGGCTTCGGCCTGCGCCGGGCTGATCCGGCGCGTGTAAATAGGAAGGAGGCTCCAGCGTGGGAGTGGATCCATCTGAGGTTCGAGCGTATCTCGAAGAGCACGGGTGGGATTTCATTGAGGAAGGATCAGGAGATCAACACCGGTTCCTCTTCAGCCTGGAGTGTGCCGGCGGCCTTACTCTGACTCTGGAGATCTCGCTCACCGAAGAAGGACAGTTCGTTCAATTGCGCGTGCCGGATCTCCTCCGGGGCATGAATCTTGAAACTTCACCTTACAGGCGGCGTGTTCTTGCTGCTGCAGCTGAGGAAACTTACCGCCGCCGCCTGGCCAAGGTGGGTTATGATCCCAGCGATGGAGAGATAGATTGCTGCATAGATCTGCCTCTTGAGGACTTGCCTCTTACGCGCAGGCAGTTCGAGTATGCACTGCATATTCTTGTTCTGGTAGCGCGTTTGGTCCACAGGCGTGCTTCCACCATACTGCAGAGCGGTAGGGATCCGGGCCCGCTTGAAGTCGAAGACCTTGCACGCCCTACGTGACGGAGCCGGGGGAACAGCATGGCGCTTACAGTCGAAAAACTCAAAGAAGCACTGCCGGGAGTGCTGATAGCTCCGCCCGGACTGCGCTGGCAGGGGGGGGACCGTACTTTCTTCCATTACCCGCCTCTTGAAACGGACTGGGGAGAGATCCGCCTCATGGTCAATCTCTTTGACGGAGGAAGGTTTCTACAGTTCAGAAGTATCGATCTTTTTACGCTCTCTGAAAATCAGCGGGTGCGGGAGCGACAGATCGAGATCATACTCTCCCATAATTACTGGAAAAAGACCGTTCAGTTCGGTTTCGATCCCGAAGACGGTGAAACCTGCTTGTATGTGGATATCCCGGTTCTTGACGCCACGTCAGTGTCACGGCCTCTTATGGAGCGTGTGCTTGCAAGCATTCGGGTCTCGGGAGGAGATCTGCTCCGCGAGCTGAAGACGACCGCGGAAGAGGCGCCCCCGCCTGTAGCCGTTCCACAGGGTGCCGTTGAGGAAAGCCGTTGGGTGAAGTTGCTGCGCCGGTCGCTGCGGGTTTTCTTCGGTCGCTACGTGGAGCCCTGACCGGCTGAGATGCGTTCCAGGATTTTTACAACCTCAGCGGTCACATTATCCACGCCGGCCTGCCCATCCACGTTGTACAACTTACCTCGTTGCTCATAATACTGGAGCAGAGGCATTGTTTGGCTGCGGTAGACTTTAAGCCTGTTTCTGATAGCTTCCTCCCTGTCGTCGTCGCGCTGGAAAAGCTCGCCGCCGCAGCGATCGCATTTACCGGGGACCTTGGGAGGAATGTTTTGTATATGGTAGATAGCCCCGCATTGCTTACATGTACGCCGGCCGCTTAAGCGCCTTACGA
Organism: uncultured Planctomycetia bacterium; assembly: GCA_964529985.1. Lineage (GTDB taxonomy): Bacteria > Planctomycetota > UBA8108 > UBA8890 > UBA8898 > CAZGYL01. The sequence goes on from CAZGYL010000599.1 coordinate 2,990, forward strand.
CCTCTTCGTCCGACACTTCAAGATTGATCACCGAATCCAGATCGGTTATTTGCTCGAGCGCCTCGGCTTGGGCCACGGTTCTGGGGAAACCGTCAAGGATGAAGCCTTCTTTGCAGTCCTCCTGGGCCAGGCGGTGGCGGATCAGGTCGATAACGAGGCTGTCGGGCACAAGCTCGCCTGCGTCCATGTAGGACTTGGCCTTCTTGCCCAATTCGGTCTGCTCGGCCACCGCAGCGCGGAGCAGATCCCCGGTTGAGATCTGGGGTATGCCGTATCGTTCCACCAGTTTTTTCGCCACAGTTCCTTTCCCGGCGCCTGGGGCACCCAGCAGGACAAGTCGCATAAGCGCCTCCTTCCTATTCCTTCTCAATCTTCTGTGCCGTCACTCTCAGGCCGGTGAACCCTTCGGACCGCCGGCCGCAGGCGAAAAACGAGCCCCCAGTGTAGCATAGAAGCGCAGCGCTTCAAAGGCGGCCGGCCGGACTTGTAACCAAGGTGGGGTTCACAGGGGAAGAGTACCTGCCCCCCTTTTCGTTGCCTCTATATCCGGCAAGAATGAAGCGGTTCTTTGAGAGGTTGCAGGCAGCTTTTCGCAGTGTGAAGCAAATGGAGCCGATAGAGCGGATCGCACCGGAACTTTGCAGGGATCTGAAGGTACTCTTCTGCGATTTCGACGGGACGCTCACAACCTCGGGCAAGTTGACGGCGGATGCTTAC